>DATFML010000210.1:0-2869 GCA_035266965.1 Gammaproteobacteria bacterium | reverse complement strand
TATGGCTGCAAGAGCCACGGAACCCACGGAATCCACGGAAGCGAGAACTTGGATTAGGCAAGGACGGTATGGGACATAGGCTGGTCGATCTGTCCTGCCGCCCCTGAAAACGAAGATTTCTTTCCGTGCTTTCCGTGGATTCCGTGGCGCATTTTTCTTTTTTCAGTCGCGGGGCAGTCTGACCATGAATAGCGCGCCTGGAGAATATGGCAAATGATGGAAGGCGATACCCTGCAGCGCTTCGTGCTGGAGCGGACCAACGTGCGTGGTGAGCTGGTTCACCTGGACGCCACCTGGCGTGCGGTACTGGAGCGGCACGACTATCCGGCACCGGTGCGCGACCTGCTGGGCGAAGCCATGGCCGCGGCGGCACTGCTGGCGGCGACGGTGAAGACCGACGGTTCGCTGATCGTGCAGGTGCAGAGCGACGGTCCGGTGCGGCTGCTGGTGGTGCAGGCGGAGGCCGGACGCACCCTGCGGGGCATGGCCCAATGGAAGGGCGAGGTGCCGGCAGGGTCGTTGGATCGCATGGTGGGGCATGGGCGCCTTGCCATTACCCTTGACCCGGGATTGGGCCGTGAACGCTACCAGGGGATCGTGCCCCTGGAAGGCCACCGTACCCTCTCCGCGGCGCTGGAGGATTACTTCGCACGTTCCGAACAGCTGCCCACCCGGTTGTGGCTGGCCGCGGACGGTGCGCGGACGGCCGGTATGCTGCTGCAGGCATTGCCCGGTGCGGAGCCCGACCCCGATGCCTGGGAGCGGGCGTCGCATCTGGGGGCCACGCTGACCAGCGGGGAACTGCTGGAGCTGCCGTCCCGGGAGATCCTGCGGCGTCTATTTCACGAAGAGGATGTGCGGGTGTTCGATCCGGAACCGGTAAGCTTCCGTTGCGGCTGTTCCCGCCAGCGCATCGCCCGGGTGCTGCGGGGGCTGGGTTACGACGAGGTGCGCTCCATCCTCGACGAGCAGGGTGCGGTGGAGTCCCGCTGCGAGTTCTGCAACCAACGTTACGTTTTCGACCGGGTGGATGTGGAGGAGTTGTTCGCCGCCGCCGACCAGCCGGACGTACCTCCCACCCGCCACTGAGCGACCCCACCGGCGTCGGGTTACCGGTGGTCTATGGTTCGGCGATAAGCTCGACGGGCACGAACCGGGATCCCGCCAGCCGCCAGGCGTGCACCTGGAATCCTGCCCGGCCCGGCGACAGGATCAGGTACAGAGCCTGCGGATAGGCCGCCTCGCGCAGGTCCACCGCGGAAGGCGCGGACGGACCGCGGGGATGGGAATGATAGATGGCGAACAGGGTCTCGCCGCGCTCGCGCATGGTGCGCATGGCGTCGATCTGACCCCGGGCATCCATGTCGAACCGGGAAGCCGGCTTTGGAGCTGCATTGGCAATGGGATAGCAGCCGGTCGGCACCCCGCGGCGCGCGCCCAGCAGGCCGCAGACTTCGACGGTCGGAGATTGCGCGGCATGGGTCTGCATGCAAGTACGCAGTGCTTCAGGAATGGCGACGCGGGTCATAAGCCGATCCATTATCCAGGTGCCCGCCGGTCGATCCCCATGACTTCGTCCGGTGACGATCAGGGTCGGCGTTCGGATCCTGTGGCCTGTCCAGCTACTATGCCCGTAGCGACGCCGGTTGCAAACCGGCCTCGGGTCGGGTTGAACACGGTGGCGTCCGGAAGCGGTCGGCAGGGTTTGCGCCACCGGCGACTCCCCTGGCCTTTGGCCACCCGGCAGGCGCTGTCCCCAAGCGGACATGGAGGCGATCCATGCAGCAAGTGCGAGACATGAACCGGCCACTCACGCCCGACGCTGTCTGTTCGCCCGACGGTTCCGGCATAACGGTCCCGGTGAACGCCAGGACATGAAACGTTGAAACCGCACATCCTGCTGGCGAGCGACCTGGATCGCACCCTGCTGCCCAACGGCCTGCAGGAGGAGTCTCCCGCGGCCAGGCCGCTGCTGCGGGCCATGGGACGGCACCCGGAGATCGCCCTGGCCTACGTGAGCGGCCGCCACCTGGCCCTGGTGGATGCGGCCATCGCGGAGTTCGATGTGCCGGTGCCGGCCTATGTCATCGGCGACGTGGGTTCCACCATCTATTACCGCGAAAACGGACGCTGGCTGCCTTGGACGCAATGGAGCGACGCCATTGCCCCGTCCTGGAACGGCTATACCGGTGCGCAGCTCATGCCGTTGTTCGAAGATCTGCAGGCGCTGCGGTTGCAGGAGCCCGACAGGCAGACGACGCACAAGCTGAGCTACTACACCGCGACCGACATCGACCGGGAGGCGCTGCTGGCGCAGATGCAGCGGCGCCTGGCCGAGCGTGGGGTGCGGGCCAGCCTTATCTGGAGCATGGACGAAACCTCCGGCACCGGGTTGCTGGACGTGCTGCCGGAGACGGCCACCAAGCTGGGCGCGTTACGCTGTCTGATGCAGGCCCACGGGTTCGCCCTGACCGATACGGTGTTCGCGGGCGACAGCGGCAATGACCTGCCGGTGCTCACCAGCGAGCTGCAGGGCGTGCTGGTGGCCAACGCCCAGCCCGGCGTGCGCGAGGAGGCCCTGCGCCTGGCCAGGGCGGCGGGCCACGAACGCCAGCTCTACCTGGCCCACGGGGCATTTCTCGGCATGAACGGCAACTACTGCGCCGGCGTGCTGGAGGGACTGGTCCACTACATCCCCCGCACCCGCGAGTGGATGGAGGCGGCACTGCGCGCCCCCGACCTCTGATGCCGCGGGCCTGAAAAAACAAAAATGCGCCACGGAAAACACGGAAAACACGGAAGTAAATCTTCGCTTACAGATGCGCGCCTCTCGGCCGAGCGGCTTATTTGACGGGGCCTCCGTTCTCTA
>DATFML010000209.1:0-5488 GCA_035266965.1 Gammaproteobacteria bacterium | reverse complement strand
GGATTCTGGGCCGGTTGACCTATCGCCGCAGCCGGGCCAGTGTCGGCCAGCCCCGGCTGCCATGATATAATCCGAATCGAGAGCCGGCCGGACAGCCGCTGCGATCCTGGCGATCGGGGAGGAAAGTCCGGGCTCCACAGGGCAGGGTGCCAGGTAACGCCTGGGGGGCGCGAGCCCACGGAAAGTGCCACAGAAAACAGACCGCCCAAGCACCACGGTGCCGGCAAGGGTGAAAAGGTGCGGTAAGAGCGCACCGCGCGGGTGGTAACACGCCGCGGCACGGTAAACCCCACCCGGAGCAAGACCAAATAGGGGAGCACTGGCGCGGCCCGCGTCGCTCCCGGGTAGGTCGCTCGAGGCGCATGGTGACGTGCGTCCCAGAGGAATGGCTGTCCACGACAGAACCCGGCTTACAGGCCGGCTCTCGCTTAATATCTGGAGATTTTCTTCTATTTGGACTATGTTACCTGGTTTTTCGGGAAGAACCCCATCAGCGATGCCAGGCAAGCTCTACATCAAGACGTTCGGGTGCCAGATGAACGAGTACGATTCCGCCAAGATGGCGGATGTGCTCGCCCGGTCTCACGGCCTGACCCTCACCGACCGGCCTGAACAGGCCGACGTACTGCTGCTCAATACCTGCTCCATCCGTGAAAAGGCCCAGGAGAAGGTGTTCTCCCAGTTGGGCCAGTGGCGTGAGTGGAAGCTCGAGCGCCCCGACATGGTCATCGGCGTGGGCGGCTGTGTGGCGAGCCAGGAAGGGCAGGCGCTGCGCGAGCGCGCGCCCTACGTGGACCTGGTGTTCGGGCCCCAGACCCTGCACCGCCTCGGCAGCATGCTGGACGGTGTGCGCCGCTCAAGGCGGGCAGTGGTGGACGTGTCCTTTCCCGAAATCGAAAAATTCGACCACCTGCCGGCCCCGCGGGCGGAGGGCCCGAGCGCCTTCGTGTCCATCATGGAGGGTTGCAGCAAATACTGCAGCTTCTGTGTGGTGCCCTATACTCGGGGTGAGGAGGTCAGTCGGCCATTCGACGATGTGATCGCTGAAGTGGTGGAGCTCGCCGAGCAGGGTGTGCGGGAGGTGAACCTGCTGGGGCAGAACGTCAATGCGTACCGCGGGCCCATGCACGACGGCGAGATCGCCGATCTGGCCCTGCTGATCAGCTATGTGGCGGCGGTCGACGGTATCGACCGCATCCGGTATACCACTTCTCATCCGATGGAAATGACCGACAGCCTGATCCAAGTCTACGGGGAGGTACCCGAGCTGGTCAGCCACCTGCATCTGCCGGTGCAGAGCGGTTCCGACCGCATCCTGGGACTGATGAAGCGCAAGCATACCGCTCTGGAGTACAAGTCCATCATCAAGCGTCTGCGCCGGGTGCGGCCGCACATCAGCCTGTCGTCGGATTTCATCGTGGGTTTTCCCGGAGAGACCGAGCAGGATTTCCAGGACACCATGGGTTTGATCGAGGCGGTGGGCTTCGATAATTCCTTCAGTTTCATCTACAGTCCGCGCCCGGGCACCCCGGCCGCCGAACTGCCCGACGAAGTGCCGCTGTCGGTCAAGAAAGCCCGTCTGGCACGCCTCCAGGGTCGCATCAACGAAATGGCCTCGGCCATCAGCGAGGCCATGGTGGGCACCGTGCAGCGGGTGTTGGTGGACCGCCCCTCGCGCAAGGATCCGAACCAGCTGGCCGGGCGCACCGAGAACAACCGTGTGGTCAATTTCCACGGCGCCGCGGAGCTGCTCGGCGGCTTTGCGGACGTGTACATCACCGAAGCGCTGCCCAATTCCCTGCGTGGCGAGCTGGCCGCGACCGCCGGCGGCCGCACCGTCGCCGGGAGCGCCTGAAGCGTTCTCCTGTCCTCACGGTCCCCCTGTCTTGGATCCCCAACCCGAAGCCGTCGATCTGGTTCTGGAGCCCGCCGACAATCATCGGCTGGCCAGCCTGTGCGGCCAGTTCGATGAGCATCTGCGACAGGTGGAGCGCCGGCTGGGGGTGGAGATCAACAATCGCGGCAACCAGTTTCGGGTGATCGGCCAGCACGAGGCGGTGGGCGCCGCCAGTGCCGTGCTACGGGATCTGTACGCGGCGACCGAGGCCGAGACATTGACGCCCGACCGGGTCAACCTGCACCTGCAGCAATCGGGTGTCGAGGCTCTGGTCCAGCCTTCCGAAGACAGCGACGAAGCCGATGTCAGCATTGTCACGCGCCGTGGCATGATCCGCGGACGCGGGCCCAACCAGCAACGCTATCTGCGTAACGTGCTGACCCACGACATCAACTTCGGTATCGGACCGGCAGGGACCGGCAAGACCTATCTGGCGGTGGCCTGTGCGGTGCAGGCGCTCGAGCGCGAGCAGGTGCGCCGGCTGGTGTTGGTACGCCCCGCCGTGGAGGCCGGCGAACGGCTGGGGTTTCTGCCCGGGGACCTGGCCCAGAAGGTCGATCCCTATCTGCGTCCGTTGTATGACGCCTTGTATGAAATGCTCGGCTTCGAGCGGGTGGCGCGCCTGATCGAGCGCAATGTCATCGAGGTGGCACCGCTCGCCTATATGCGCGGGCGCACACTGAACGATTCCTTCATCATCCTGGACGAAGCCCAGAACACCACCGTCGAGCAGATGAAGATGTTTCTGACCCGCACGGGTTTCGGGTCCACCGTGGTGATCACCGGCGATGTGACTCAGATCGACCTGCCCCGGTCCACCTCCTCCGGACTGCGCCATGTCATCGAAGTGCTGAAGGATGTGCAGGGCATCAGTTTCATTTTTTTCAATGCCCACGACGTGGTGCGTCATCCGCTGGTGCAGCGCATCGTGACTGCCTACGAAGCCTATGAGCAGGGTGGCCCGGAAGGCGACACGCCTTCCGGGCGGCGCTGAAATGGCTGCCCGGGTACCGGCCTTGGACCTCGAGCTGCAGCGGGCCGTGCAGGATGTGGCTTTGCCCTCCGAAGCGGAGTTCCGTCGCTGGGTTACGGCCGCTCTGAGCGAGCCGCGCGGCGACGTGGAAGTGGTTATCCGGGTGGTGGACGAGACGGAGAGTGCGTCCCTCAACGAGACCTATCGCCACAAGCGAGGGCCCACCAACGTGTTGTCCTTCCCGTTCGAGGCGCCGCCGGGCGTGGAAAGCCATCTGCTGGGTGATCTGGCGGTGTGCGCGCCGGTGGTTGCGCGGGAAGCCCGGGAGCAGGGCAAGTCGTTGTCGGCGCACTGGGCCCACATGGTGGTGCACGGGGTGCTCCACCTGCAGGGCTATGACCACCTGGAGGCGCGCGCCGCCGACCAAATGGAGCATCTTGAAAGGCGGATATTGGGCCAGTTAGGCTATCCGGACCCTTATGAATAGTGGCAGCCGGCCGTCCGGACGGCGCGGCGCGATGGCTCCAGCGGAGGTCTTTCTTCGCGCCGGCTTATTGTCACACTGACCGGGAATTTATGAACGACGACCGACCTAGTAACGGATCCGCGCAACGCTCATGGCTGGAACGATTGAGCCACGCGTTGCTCGGTGAGCCCAGGGACCGCGAGCAGCTGGTGGAGGTGCTGCGGGATGCACAGCGCCGAGACCTGTTCGATGCCGATGCCCTCGGCATGATCGAAGGGGTGCTGCAGGTCTCCGAAATGCAGGTGCGGGACGTGATGATTCCCCGCTCCCAGATGGTGGTGGTGGCGCGGGATGCCACGCCCGAGGAGATTCTTCCCATCATCACCGACTCGGGCCACTCCCGCTTTCCGGTGGTGGGTGACAGCCGCGACGAGGTGGTGGGCATTCTGCTGGCCAAGGACCTGCTGCGCTATTGTTCGGAGGGCCGGGAGGGGAATTTCAGCGTCCGCGATGTGTTACGCCCGGCGGTATTCATTCCGGAAAGCAAACGCCTGAACGTACTGCTCAAGGAATTCCGCGCGAGCCGCAACCACATGGCCATCGTGGTCGACGAGTATGGCGGGGTGGCCGGCATGGTGACCATCGAAGACGTGCTCGAGCAGATCGTCGGGGAAATCGAGGACGAGCACGACATCGACGAGGCGGCCTTCATTCTCAAGCACAATGACACGCATTACACCATAAAGGCGCTTACGCCCATCGAAGACTTCAACGAGTATTTCGGTACCACCTTCAGTGACGAGGAGTTCGACACCATCGGCGGACTGGTCATGAACGCGCTGGGGCATCTGCCCAAGCGGGGCGAGACCGCCACCATCGAGCATCTGCTGTTCAAGGTACTCAGGGCCGACAATCGCCGCATCCATATGCTGCAGCTGACCGTGCTGCCGAGCGGGACCGACTCCTTGCAGGCCCACGAGGGGTGAGGCGCAATCTGCTGTTTCCGCACACCTGGCGCACGGGTCGCGCCGTAGCACGGGCTGCGTGCCCGCACTGGCCGCCGGGGCGGGCGCAGACGGCGGGACGGTGGTGAGCCGGCTGTCCGCCTGGCAGCGCCCCTGGGTGGGCGATCTGGTCGCACTGCTTGCGGGGCTGCTCATGCCCCTGGCCTATGCCCCCTTCGATTTCTACCCGCTGCCGGTGGCGGCGCTGGCCGTGCTGTTTGTGGTGTGGGACGGGCGCCGCCCCCGCCAGGCCCTGCGGGCCGGCTGGCTGTTCGGCGCCGGCATGTTCGGCGGCGGCGTCTACTGGATCTATATCAGCGTCTACGTCTACGGCCACGCGCCCCTTGGCGCCGCCATCGCCGTGACCCTGTTGCTGGTGGCCTACCTGGCGCTGTTTCCTGCGGCGCTCGGTTATGCGGTGAGCCGTTGGTTTTCGGGCGGAGCGGGGCTGCGACTGCTGCTGGTGCTGCCCGCCGGGTGGATGCTGCTGGAGTGGCTACGGGGCTGGCTGTTCACCGGCTTCCCCTGGCTCGACGTGGGATACAGCCAGCTGGACGGCCCGCTGGGCGGGCTGGCGCCGGTGGTCGGCGTCTACGGGGTGAGCTGGGCCACCGCCCTGAGCGCCGGTCTGCTGGCGTTGCTGGCGACTTCGTCCGGGCGGCGGCGTTGGTGGGCGCTGACAACCGGAGCGGCGCTGTGGGCGACGGGCTACGGACTGGCAGGTATCCATTGGACGGCGCCTGCCGGGCCGCCGCTGAAGGTGAGCCTGGTACAGGGCAACGTTCCGCAGAACATCAAGTGGGACCCCAAGCAGCAGGTCGCCACCATCGAGCGCTATATCCGCCTGACGGCGGGTCACTGGAACAGCGCACTGGTGGTATGGCCCGAGACCGCCATCCCCGCCTTCTACTATCAGGTCAAGGACACCTTCGTGCCCGGCCTCAGGGAGCAGGCGGAGCAGCATCACGCCGAGCTTCTGACAGGGGTGCCGGTGCTGGACCGCAAGAGCTGGAAGTATTACAACGCCGTGGTGGGCATCGGCAAGTTCCACGGGTTTTACTACAAACAGCACCTGGTGCCGTTCGGCGAATACCTGCCGTTGCGGGATGTACTGGGACATCTGCTGGACTTCATGCCCGTGCCCATGG
>DATFML010000208.1:0-5574 GCA_035266965.1 Gammaproteobacteria bacterium | reverse complement strand
GTTCATCACCGTGCTGGCCTATCAGTTCGTCCAGATCCTGCGCCGCCAGCTCAAGCACCATGGCATCGATGCACGCTGGCAGACCCTGCGTCAGTGGCTGGGCGCTCAGGTGCGGGTCACCGCCTCCTTTCGACGCGCCGACGGGCGTGCCCTGCATGTGCGCAAGGCCACCCGCCCCGAGGGCGAGCACCTGCGCATCTGCCGGCTACTGGGCATCGATACCCAACCGGGAGGCATTGAAAAACTGCTCCACTGAGGGCCAATCTGCAAAGAATCGCCACTTTGTAGTGCCACACGGCGATTTCGTAAAGCGTAACAATCTGTTTACCAATGAAGTTTTTCACCCACTGACAAATATAGGGTAGGTTTGCATCTTGGCGTCGGAATAGACCGCCTGGCGCGGTGCGAAGTAGCCGGTGAAGCGGCTCCAGCGCCCTAGCCGCCTTTTCTCACCGAAGGCACATGAGGTAGGGCGTGGCGGTCATTTTCGGAGCCAAATGCCGAAAGCGGGAGGATCCGGGAGATGAAATTATCGACATCGGGCAATGCGGGAGGCGCGGATGACGCTTTGTGAGCCGATTTCGGCCCCGATTAATCCAATTTTTAGAAGGTTTGGTTAATCCGGGGCAAGTGCCCCCGCGGCGCCCGCTTGTCGCGTGCACCCCGAAGGGCAGCGCTGGGCCGGACTGGCGCTAAGCGCGAATGGGGATGGCCTGGAGCCTGGCCAGGACATGGGCGAACAACGCCGCCTGCGGGTAGCTCTCGGAGAAGGCAATCCAGAGCCGGCGCACGCTGATGCTGATGCGCGCGCCGATCTTGAACAGCTTCAGCCGGATGGTCTGGCATTGCGCCTTGGCCAGGGCAGTGCCGGCCAGCCCCACCCGGCGCAGCGTCTGCATTAGCACGTACGCGAAGGAGGAGAAGTACAGACGCAGCTGATTGGCGCGCATCTCATGCGTGGAGGTGCGATCGGCAAACAGCGCCAGCTGCTGCTCTTTAATGCGGTTCTCCATCTCGCCGCGCGCGCAGTAGAGCTGCTCGTACAGCGTCTGCGGGTCTTGCCCCGGCAGCGAGGTGACGATGAAGCGCGGGTTCTCGCCCTTGGCCAGGTGCTCCGCCTTGGCGATGACGCGGCGCGGATGTGACCAGCTGTGGCGCGTTTGATAGTCGAATTCGGCGAACACGCGCGCGGCGTGCCCGCTCGCCTCGTGCTGCGCCCGGGCCAGGGCCATCGACTCGGCGATGGCGGCTTTAAGCCGCGCGTTCTTCGCCAGCCCCAGCACGTAGTCCACGCCGTGGGCCTCGCACCAGCGCATCAGCGCCTCGCGGCAAAACCCGGCGTCGCCGCGCAGCAGGATCTGCGTGCGCGGCCAGGCGCGGCGAATGCGCCCCACGATGCGCTCCAGCTCCGCCTCGGTGCCCGCCGCCGCGTCCTGGTTCGCCCGGCGCAGGCGCGCACACAGCAAGTGCTCGCCGCAGAAGATGTAGAGTCGGGTAAGGAGGCAGCCTCACGGCTGCCTCCTCCCCTAAGAACGGAGCGTGCGAGTTTCCCCGCACTCCGCTCAAGCCTTTGCGCCGCCAGGTGGCGGTGCATTTCCACGGTTGACCGAGTGATGGAGCCGCTGGTGACACACCGGATGTAACAGCACCAGGTTCGGGAGGCGGTCCGTGCCGCCCCGGGTGCGAAACAGGAGGTGGTGAAGTTCCCCGGCACCGGTGATTCGCTCTCCACAGTGGCCACACCGGCCGGCTTGTCGGATCCTGAGCGCGCTCCCCATCATCTTCCCCCGCGGCTGGTTCTGGAGCTGGCGCTGCCAGCGCCGCTCGAAGTACCGCTCCCAGCGAGGGTCGTAGGGGTTGGCGTTGCCTTGGATTTTGACGTGCCGGCGGATAGGGGTGTCGCCACACTGGCGCAGCGTCACGAATCCGACCGTGCCATCCTTGCGCGTGAAATGTGCCCCGAATACCCACTGCCTGTTGCCCACCCGGTGGAAGTATCGCCGCTTGATCCACCGTCTGGATTTGTTCGGGTGTCGCCGCTTGCACCATCGCCAAAGCGCGTTGAAGATCGCATGATCGGCTTTGACAAAGGCCTCCTTCGCGACCTGGTTGCGATGATAGTTGCACCAGCCCCGAATGACGGGGTTGAGCCGGGCTATCAACGCCTCCTGCTTCATGGCCTGGCTGGTCTTGATGATTCCCCGGACTTGGTCCATGAAGGCGTGCACGTTCTTCCTGGCCGGTCTGACCAGGAGCGTGTCGCGGTACTTGCGGACATTCCATCCGAGAAAATCAAAGCCGTCGCGAATATGCACGATGCGGGTCTTCTCGGGCGACAAGCCCAGGCCGCGCTCGGCCAGAAACTCGCCAACCACCGCCTTGGCCTCCAGGAGGGTGTCCTCGGAGCGGGCGGTGATGAGAAAGTCATCGGCATAGCGGATCAGCTGGACCCCGTGGCGAGCGGCCCGGGTGCTGCCTCTGCCACCGAAGTGGCGGCGCAGACACGCCTGCAGGCCGTCCAGGGTCATATTCGCCAGCGTGGGCGAGGCGGTACCGCCTTGCGGGGTACCCTGCTCGGTGGGCCACCATCGCCCTTGTTCCATGAAGCCGGCCTTCAGCCACTGGCGCAACACGCGCTTATCCATCGGGATATGCCGGTCCAGCCATGAGTGACTGATTTGGCCGAAGCAATCGGAGATGTCGGCGTCGAGAATCCACTGCGGCGAGTCCTTTCGCGACAGGGCGATGAAGCAATGCCCGATCGCATCCCGGCTGGCCCGATGAGGTCGAAACCCGTAGGAACAGGGGTCAGCCAGAGTCTCCGCAATGGGCTCCAGTGCCAGCAGATGGAGCGCCTGCTGGGCCCGGTCCGCCATGACGGGGATACCGAGCGCGCGCCGTTTTCCGTTGCTCTTGGGAATGTAGACGCGCCTCAGTGGCTGGGGCCGATAGCCCTTCGCTTGCAGCGCGCCGATCGCTTGGGCCTTCGACACCGGGGTAGACCAGATCTCACCATCGACTCCCGGTGTCTTGCTGCCTCGGTTTTCCGTCACCCGTTTTACCGCCAGTGCCTTGGCGTAGAACGAGTGGGTCAGGAGCCGCTGCAAGGCACGCGCCTTGTGCCAGCGTCCTGCCTGGATCGCTTGGGCGATACGATTCTGTAGCCGTCTGACGCTGCGCCGCGCCTGGTGCCAATCGATCTGGTGCCAGAGCTGGACCGCGCCGGAGGTTGCGTCATCTGCCGGAGCAGATATCACTGGCTCGCCTCCCGGTAGAAGGTTGTACAGGGCTCTCGCCCGAGCGAGACCTGATGGAAGTCAGCACCGTTTCCGGTCGGGTGTTTCCACCCTATCCCGGCCATTACAGCCGGGCCTTGGCTTTATCCATCTTCCTCTACCCGCCTCGGTCCCAAGCGGCCTCGCGGCCACTCTGGTGCGCTCCGTGCACACCGCGACGGGCTTACCTTGTTCCGCATCAACCACACGAACTGGTTAGGTTCCGCCTTTCCGCCGGGGGTCCTGTTGTCAGCGTCACCCGATGCCCGCAGCGGGTGATCCGACCCCGTCCCATTTTGGGCAAGGCCCGTAGCCGCTTTGGCCTTTCTGCTATTACGACGTTTATCAGCGATTCACTCTCGTTAACCCTACAGCCCAACCTGGCACCTCCTCCGGCTTGGCGGCTGCCAGAATCCTGGCCGCGCCTCGCGGCCGCGGCCAGACCCCGAAGGGCGGTTACGTTGTCAGGGCGCTTCGCACGGGGTCGTTACCCACCCCGCACTGCCCCTAGGTTACGGATGGCTGAACATCCGGTCCCTCTCCACGACCAAAGGCCGCGTGGGACAATGGTTGAGACGGCCAATGCCGGATCTTTGCCGATCCGACACACCGCGCCGATGGTCCTCAAGACCGCGACCATCGGTACTCGCCGCTGTATTTCCTCCTCTTTACCGTGGGAGGCTGGCCAGCGGACCACGCGATCAAGTCGCACGCGGCAGGTAGCAATACGTGCGGTAATAGCCGTGAAAAAACCGCCCTTCCTGCTCGCCGTGCAGCGGATCGTCCGTGGCGTCCACATCCAGCACGATGCGTTTGGGCGCGCGCCGATGCGCCTCGATGAACAGCTCCACCAGCAGCGCATCCATCGCCTCGGGCCGGGCCACGATCTTTTTGTACCGGCTCGCCTCACTGGCCTGCTCGGGCGTGAGTTCCAGGCGGTTCAGCGTGCTCTTGCCCGCGAGCGCGCTGCCCCGGTCGGACGCGCAGCGCCGTCGCTCGCCGCTCACATCCGCCTGCTCGCACAGCAGTGCCAGCAACGGGTCCTGGCGCAGCACGTCATGATCGTTCAAGTCCTCATAGCCCAAGGCCAGCCCCAGAACGCGTTGCTTGACCAGACTCTGCACCGAGTGTTCGATCAAATTCGGGTCGCGGTAATCCTCAAAACAATCGGCCAGGCGTTTCAAGATGTGGGTGCGCTGCTCAAGCTCGCGCAACAACACCCCACCGCCGTCAGAACTGATCCTGCCGCCGTCGAATCGGCTCACCACCTGGCGCGATCCGAGGCGGTGCAATTCCAGTTGTTTTGGCTTACACTCTGTCGTCATAAGGCCGCCGCCTGTTTGTGTCATAATGTTTTGATTGCACAAATATTATGACATCAGGCGCGGCCTTTCTCTATGCCTGCGTTGAGAAATCCGGGCTAGCTGCGCCGGTTTTTCCATCCACTGCATAAACGTCCATGCGGCCTTCTTGGCATCAGCCGAGATCCCCTTGAACAGTACCAGCGAGCCGCCGCCGATAGGCACGGCACGGCGCACATTGCCGGGGACGAAGGCAACGCCCAGGGGAAAGTGCGACGCGTGACTGCGGATGTAGCCCAGAGCGCCCGTGGACAGCACGATCATACCCACTTTGCCGCTGAGAAACTCCGCGGTACCGGCTTTGGCCGTGGTAACGCCCTTGGGCATCACGGCATAGCGTTGCGTCAGATCGCGCCAGAAACGCATGGCACCGATCACCGACGGCTGATCCAGATAGACCTCGCCGGGAAACACCGTGTTGTAGAACTGACCGCCGTTGGCCATCGACAGCGACTGCAGGAGCCATGCGAGATAGCTGCCGTTGCTGGACGGAATGATCAGGCCCCAGTGGCCGGCCTTTGTGTCGGTCAGGCGCTTGGCGTCCTTGACCCACTGCGGCCATGTCTGCGGCGGGTTCTCCGCGTCGAGCCCAGCGGCCTTGAACAAGGCCTTGTTGTAATACAACACCGGGGTGGAATTCTGGAACGGCAGGGCATAAACGGTGCCGCGGACCATGGCATTCGGGCGCAGTGCAGCCCAATAGTTTTGCATGTATTGCCGCGGTTTGTGTCCGGCCTGCTTGAGCAGCGGGCTCAAGGGCTGGATCATACCGTTAATCGACAGATCCGAGATGAAATTGGCCGATTCGAGCGCTACGGCGGGCGGCTTGCCGACCCGAGCCGCACTGGTGCTTTTGGTCAGGGTCTGCCCGTAGCCGCCGCTGAACACTGCATCGACGTGGATGCCGGGATGGTGCCGGTTGAACTGGTCGACAATCT
>DATFML010000207.1:0-9249 GCA_035266965.1 Gammaproteobacteria bacterium | reverse complement strand
CTCCGTCTGCCGGACGACGCAGTAGATCGACCCGCAGCGGCTGACTGAAGCACGCACCGTCCGGGCCCCAGTGCGCTTCGAAGCGCTCCCGGACCGCTTGGCGCAGGTCCGGGGAGAGTTCGTGGCGGGTATGTGTGACCTGCAGCACGGCCACGTCGAACTCGGCGAAGTCCGCGAACCGCACCGGCACGCGGAAAAACCGTTCCTCCACCAGTTCGAAGCGCCCCGATTCGATGCTCCGCCGCATGGCCTCGAAGGCGTCCCGCCGCACCCCCTCCTCATCGTGAAACAGGCGCAGGATCTCATTGAACGCCCCGGCGAACACGGGCTCGGACAGGTACACCAGTCCCCCCGGACGCAGCACCCGGTGAATCTCGCCCAGTGCCTGGTCCAGTGACTCCCCCGGGATGTGATGCAGCGACTTGAACATCAGCACGATGTCAAAGCTCGCGTCCGGCTCATCGATCACCTCCGCGCCGCCCAACCGGAAGGTCACGCGCGGCAGTGCCGGTCCGGCCATGTTCGCGCGCTGCTGGATCTCGTCGACCTCGCAGGCGACGATCTCGGCCACCCGTCCCGACTCGGCGATGGCCCGGGTGTGGACCGCCTTGCCGCAACCCAGCTCCAGCACCCGCGCCCCGTCCAGGGGCAGCATGGCCTGGTAGACCTCGCGCTCGTCGGGCACCAGCTTGCCCGCCTCCGCACCTTTCGACAGCTGCATCGCCCTGCCCTCCTCTCGCTCAGCTCCGGGCGGAATTATCGTCCGGGAGGGATTATCGCATGCCGGGGGCCGTATGACGCCCCCTTCCCTCTTGTACAGCATTTATACATTCGCGTAACATACTGAAAATACGGAATGTACAATGAATGTACAACTAGCGTTGCACGGGTTCTCTCCCGTCGCTTCCAGGTCGGTGCGGACAAGGGCTCCGCGCCGCGCCCGGCCGGCCCCGTCCGTTTTCGGCTCCCCTGCGGGGCCGTGTATACTCGGAACGTGCCCCGCCGGAGTGGCGGAACCGGTAGACGCATGGCGCTTAAAACGCTATGGGCTTTGCCCGTGTGGGTTCGACTCCCACCTCCGGCACCACAATCCGGCCGTACCCGGCAGCATAGTCTTCCCCGGGGCGCGGCCGGCCGCGACAGACCCGCTGCGACTTAACCGGAGTGAGACACAAGTGACCCGTTCAGGAAGGCGATGGCTGATCGGCAGCGCGTTCGCCGTCTGCCTCGGGCTGGCCGGTGTGATCGGCTGGATGCTGGGGATCATTTCCACGATGCAGAGCCGGGGGCAGTCGACGCTTCCCGTGGTCGGAACCGCGCCAAGCTATCGCGGTCTCACCAACCAGCTAGGCAACAAGGTGAGCTCCGACCAGTTCCGCGGCAAGGTACGGGTGGTAACGTTCCTGTTCCCCTACTGCACCACGTACTGCCCGCTGATCGCAGCCCACCTGGTCGGGTTCGAGAACCTGCTGCGCAGCTCGGGCCTGCAGAACCGGGTCCAGATCGTAGCGTTCGACGTCGACCCCGCCGACACCGGACCGAAGCAGATGCGGGCTTTTCTCAAGGAATACGGCTGGAACCCCTCCAACCTCCACTGGCAGTATCTGACCGGCAAGCCCGCCACGATCAAGCACGTGGTGCGTGACGGCTACCACATTGACTACCGCAAGGTGTCGCTGAAGCAGGAAGCCCAGGAGACCGGGCCCGAGCAGACTCCTCAGCCGACCGTGGTCAATCCCCTGGCGCAGAAGGTCAAACCCGACTATGACATCAGCCACAACGACGGACTGATTATCGTCGACCGGCAGGGCCGCATCCGGAAGATCTACGACCAGGCGGACACGGTCTCCATCCGCCAGCTGCTGCACACGATCAAGCCCCTGCTGAAGGAGCACGGACGCCGATGACAGCACCCGCGACATGCACCCGGCGACGCCGGCTGTGGCCGAGGGCTCTCATTGCGTTCGCGGCCGCGCTCGCGGCCGGCGGCCTCGCCTGGGGCTCCAGGCCGGCTGCGATTGAACCGATCGAGCCCCTCAGGGGTCCGGTATGGACGATGTGGGATCACTCCGGCGCCACGCTCTTCGTCCTGGTCGGCTGCGTGCTCACGCTGTGGATCTACCTGCGCGGCGTGCGATGGCGCCGCCGACGGGGACACGCGGTGTCGCTGTGGCGCCTCGCCTCGTACGTCACGGGCATCGTGCTCACCTACCTGATTCTGGAAAGCCCGTTTGACGCGCTCTCCGACCACATCTTCTGGATCCACCGCGTCCAGCACGTCGCGCTGCACCACTGGATTCCCATGCTGCTGGCCCTATCGGCGCCGATCCCGGAGCTGGTCACCGGCCTTCCCGGCTGGGCGCGTCGCCACATGCTCCAGCCGATCCTGCGCAGCCGCGGCGTCCGGGGCACCTGGGAGTTCATCCAGCATCCGGTGGTCGCCCCGATCCTGTTCGTGGGGCTGATCTATTTCTGGCTCATACCGCCGATCTTCGACTACGCCACCGTCAACGAGACGGTGCACGAGATCATGCACTTCTCGATGCTGCTCGAGGGTATCCCCTTCTGGTGGCTGATGCTGGACCCGAAGCCCGGCCGGGTCAGGTATGGCAGGCGGATGATCATCCTGTGGGCCGTGATGGTGCCGCAGATGCTCATCGGGGCCTACATCACCTTCAGCTACAGCGTCCTCTATCCGGTCTACGCCACGCTCGACAAGGGCTGGGTTGGCAGCTACCTGTTCGACCAGCACCTCGGTGGCTTGGTGGTCTGGATCCCCGCCAGCATGATGAGCGCCGTCGCGGCCTTCCTGGTGCTGGTATTCTGGACGCGCCGGGAACGGGAGACGGGCGGCTGGCCGGAGCCGACGGTGCTGGAAATGGCGAGCGAGGTTGTGTGAGTCCGTCCGAATGGCGGCGACCGGCCCCTTCCTGCGGCGTCCCCTCCCGACCTTCCTCCGCCAAGGTTTCGGCTGGTTCCGACGAGGCCGTTGTGACTACTACCGGCACTAGCCGCCGGCGGCCGCGGTCTCGGCGCTCTGGAAACCGGCAACCAGCTTGTCGAAGAGCAATCCGTAAGCAAGCATCAGCGGGATAGAGACCACCGCGTCCGCGGCCATCAGTCCCTGCCAGAAGAACACGTCCCCGCGGATCAGTTCCGTCGGTACGCCGAAACTGATGGTCATCGCCGACGAAGACGTGACGAAAGTGGCCGCATAGATGTAGTCGCTAAGCTGTAGCGAAAACGCAAAGACGATGCAGGCGGCGATCCCCGGCAGGGTCAACGGCAGAACGATTCGCAGGAAGGCCCGGAACCGGCTGCAGCCGTCGATCATCGCCGCCTCGTCGAGCTCCCGCGGGACCGAACGGAAGAATCCCAGCAGTAGCCAGGTGCAGAACGGCACGGTAATGGTCGGATAGACGATCGCCAGTCCCCAGATGGTGTTGGCCAGGCCCAGGAAGCTCACCAGCTGGTACATGGGCAGGAACAGCAGGCTGGGCGGGATCAGGTACACCAGGAACAGCACCATCCCGGAACGCTCGCCCCAGTGCCCGGTGAGGCGCGCGAGCGCATAGGCGGCGGGCACCGCCAGCAGGATCGTGATTCCGACCACGCAGCCGCCGATGATCGCGGAGTTCAGCACGAACGTCGGGAAGTGCGTCTGCGTGAACAGGTAGATCGCGTGCGACAGCGTCGGTCCCGGATGATACAGGAAGGGATTGTGGCCGGTGCTGTACAGGTCCGAGCTCTTCTTGAAGATACTGATCACCATCCAGATGCCCGGAAAGATGGCGAACAGCGAGCACAGGAAAAGCCCCAGGTAGAAGCTGCCGGTACGGAGGATGCGGGCCATCGGGGGTCAGTCCTCCCGCGACCGGTAGGCGAAGTGCAGAGCGAAGACGGCGACCGCCAGCAGCACCGGCAGCAGGAACAGCGCGACCGCTGCGCCCGCCCCGAGGTCACCACCGTTGATCCCCTGCAGGAACGCCCAGTACGGGAGCACCTGGGTCGAGTTGCCGGGCCCGCCCGAGGTGAGAAGGTTCACGATGGCCATGTCGCCGAACACCAGCAGGCCGGTGAACAGCACCGCCACGATGAGCACCGGCGTCAGAGCCGGGATGGTGATGCGGAACAGCGTCCGGAACAGGCCCGCGCCGTCGATCTCAGCCTGGTCGAACAGCTCCTGCGGAATGGACAGCCGCCCCGCCAGCACGATGATCACCGCCAGCGGCAGCATCCGCCACACGTTCAGGGCGATGATTGAGGCCAGCGCGAGGCCGGTCCGTCCCAGGTAGTAGAAATGCATCGACGGCCCGAAGATCCCCCCGGGCCCCAGGACATGGATCTGCCGGAAAATCCAGTCCAGCGGACTGAACTGCGAGTCCAGCAGCCACAGCCAGGCGATGGCGGCCAGCGCGACAGGCATCGCCCAGGGCAGGATCAGCAGGGTCTGCACGAGGCGCTTGAAGCGGAACGGGCGCGCCAGCAGCTCCACCTCGATGGTCGCGAGCACCAGCAGCACCGCCAGCGTGACGAACGTCACCAGCAGGCTGTTCTCCAGGCCGGTGAGGAACTGCGGCTGGTGAATGACCTCGATGAAGTTGTGCAGCCCGACGAAGTGGTGGATCGTGGGATTGCCCACCGTGGCGTTGCTAAAGCTCAGCAGCACCGCGAGCACGAAGGGCACGCCGATGAACGCCACGATGTAGACGATCGCCGGGCCCAGCATGACCCAGCCGAGACGCCGGTCATGGTCGGCGACCGACGCCCACAGCTGCCGCAGGCCGCCGTTCACTGGGGTGCTCCCTGCCCGGTCCCGGAACTCATTCGATCAGGCGCTCGCTCTGCTTGTCGAAGTGCTTGACATGGCGCCGCTCGGCGACGAACTCGTACCGGTCCCCGAGTTTCACGGCTTCCCCGACATCGGGTGGGAGTCTGACCACGATGCGCCCGCCGTCCCCGTCCTCCTCGACGCCGTAGGCCAGCCACTCCGAGCCCAGGAATTCCAGCTGGCCGACATGCAGTCCCAGGTCGATACCGGCGTCGGTGAAATCGGCACGATCCTTCGGCACGAGGTGCTCGGCACGCACACCCACGATGGTCTCCCCCCGCTCGATGAGGTTCATCGGCGGATTGCCGATGAAGCTCGCCACGAACAGGTCCGCCGGCCTGGCGTACAGCTCTTCCGGCGTGCCGACCTGGCGGATGCGGCCGTCTTTCATCACCACGACGCGGTCGCCGAGTCCGAGCGCTTCCAGCTGGTCGTGCGTCACGTAGAGCGTCGTGATCCCGGTACGCCGCTGGAGATCCCGCAACTCCGCCCGGGCCACGTTGCGGACCTGCGCATCGAGCGCGCTCAGGGGCTCGTCGAACAGGAACAGCTCCGGATCACGCACCAGCGCGCGGGCCAGAGCGACGCGCTGGCTTTCCCCTCCGGAAAGCCGCGTGGTCCTGCGATCCAGGAGATGATCGATGCGCAGCATCGACACCGCCCAGTTGATCCGCTCCTCCCACGTTTCCCGCGGAACCCTGCGGGACTTGAGCGGAAAGACGATGTTCTCGCGCACCGTCATCTGCGGATAGAGGGCGTGGCTCTGGAAAACCATCGCCACGTTCCGGTGCCTCGGCGGGATCCCGACCACGGACTGGCCGTCGATGAGAATGTCCCCGGAGCTCGGCTGCTCGAGCCCGGCGACCATCCTCATGAGCGTGGTCTTTCCCGACCCGGAAGCCCCGAGGAGGGCGAGAAGCTCGCCCTCCTCGAGCGCCAGGTCTATGCCGTCAACTGCGTGGATCCTTCCATAGTGCTTGGTGACATTCCGGATTTCCAGGACGGCCATCTATCGCTCAGCCTTGTCTGAATTTCGGGTAAGTCTAGCCTACTGGCCGCCCAGGACATACCCCTTCTTCCGCCATTTCGCGAAGATCTTCTTCATCTGCGCCGTGGTGTCCTTGACCGCGGCTTCCGGGGACTTCTTGCCCTGGGCCACCTCCGCCATCATGGCCGACAGCAGATGCTCGTGATAGATCTCGCTGATCGCGGGGTTGGCATAGCCCGGGTATCCGAGCCAGGCAGTCCATTTCGGCGCGCTACGCAACACCTCCAGCTTGTTCGGCGGCTGCGAGCCGAACGGGTCGTGGTCCAGCCAGCCGCCCTTCTCCGTCAGCTGCGGGACCTGGCTCGGGAACGCCGGGAAATTGTAGAGCTTGCTGTTGTAGGTGGCGTTGCTGTAGTTCGCCTCCAGATCCAGCATGAACTTCTCGGCCGCCTCCTTGGTGTTCTTGTTGGTCACGTACTTCGGCATGACGTAGATGAAGTAGACGTGCGCGGTCTGGTGGACCTGCCCGCCGGGCCCCTTGAGCCCCGGACGGAAGCCGGTGTCGTTCGCGACGTCGGGGTGCACCTGCTGCGCGCTGCGGAAGAACGAGATCGAGTTCTGGATATAGGAAGCCTGGCCGGCGATGTACACCTGGTTGTTGGAGGCCGCGTTCCAGGTGAACACCTCGGGCGTCTGCGCGCTCTTGTGGAACTCCTTGACGAACTTCACCGCCTTGAGCACCTGCGGCGAATCGAACACGACCTGGCCCTTCCGGTTCTGGATCGAACCGCCGAACGACCAGATCACGCTCCGGGCGAAGTATTCCGCGTCGATCTCCGGCGCCATACCGCCGCCGGAGGGGATGCCGTGCTTCTTGTAGATCGCGGTGGCACCCTTGAGCAAGTCGTTGTAGGTAATGGGACCGTGCGGGTATCCGGCGTCCTTCCACAGTGAAACCCGGTAGTCGCCCGGGTCGGGCACCCAGCCGTGGCAGAACCCGTACCACTCCTTCTTGATCGGCAGATAGCTCGAGTGCTTGCACACGGAGGTCCGTTTCCCGAACGCCGCGGCGGCCGCCTTGTTCACCTTGTTCAACGGCTGCAGGCCCTCGATGAACGCCGAAGGCGGCGCGAGCATTTCGAACAGCGTCGAGCCCTTCTTCGCGGCTATGGCGGACGACAGCGAGGACGCGAGATCGGCCAGGTTGATGTGGTTGACCGTCACGTCGACGTTGTTCGCCTTGCCCCACTCCTGCGCGTACTTGTCGAACCACTTGTCGTACCTCGGCACGAAGTGGCTCCACTGGGTGATCTCGATCTTCGTTCCGGCCGGGAACTTCTTGGGGAACTTCATCGAGCCGAACTTCGACCGGTAGGTGGCCGGTGAAGGCTGGGGCCCCATCTGCGCCGCCGCCGCAGGCCCTGCCAGCAACAGCAGGGCCACGGCCATTGCCGCTGTGGCAAGCCCCCCAATAGGAATTGCGAAATGCTTGTTCATGATTGGCTCCTGTGCCAGTTCCATTCTGCGGACCCTGGACGGCCCGCACTCCTTCGCACCTCGATCGGTCTGGCCGCAGTCACGCGCTCACTGCGTTCCGGCCGCCAGCCCGATGGCAGCCGCCCTGGTCAGAAGCGGTGAATCCTTCCGACCAAGGCCTGGTTGTCTACGTTGGTATGGCGACTTGTTGCAACCGCCCCGGACGTAGTAACCCGCGCAATCCATGGCTATCGCCAAACCGGGCCATGCGGCCGAAGAGCTGGCCAATGACCTTGCCCGACTACACGGCCCCGATCAGCCGACGGGAGTCCGGGTCCCAGGTCGTGCCAACCTTCGCCGCCCGGGACGTGATGCTCGAACGCAAAAGCGTGGACGGATCAGGATCGCTCAGATTCCCGCGGCTGTACCGGCCCGCGCTATACCCGTCCACGCGGGCCCCAGGCTCCTGGTCATCCCCTCAGCGAAGGCCGTGCCGTACCGTTCTTGGTCACTCTTGCATTTACACTTAAGTTCAAATGTCACGAATCGTCAAACAAAACGTCACCGGATCCGCAACCGATTTGTTCCCGCGCCAGCGGCCGTTCGGCCGTTCCGTGGCGTTTCCGGGATAATGTCCCCGGGAGCGCCCGCGGTTCTGCTGGCGATGCCGGAGACAACCGGGGAGACGGATTTCCCGCGAGTGCTGGTACCGGTATGTGGACTGGTGCTCGTTGATGCGTATGTGGGACCATGGGCGGCTGTCGCGCTGCCGGGCCCGTTCCATGCGCGATGCGCCAGCTTGCCAGGGCCACCCGCCTGTGCAGTGGCTTGCGGGGCCTCGTCAATGGGTCTAATTTCGGACGTGCGACGATCAGATCGCCCATCCCGGGAGGAGTTTACGCATGTACACCGTTCTCGTTGCCATCCACCCCGAACACCGCGGTGTCGACGCCCAGGTCCGCGCCATCCTGGCGCTTCCCCACCCTGAGGAAATCGAGGTCGTACTGTTTCACGTCTTCTCCTACAACCCGCAGGGCCTGTCGATATCGCAAGTGGCTGGTGTCCGGACAGCGAGAGAGGCGTTCGAGCACGCCGGAGTAAAGGTGGAGCTGGAAGAGGCGAGCGGTAATGCGGCGCTGGAGATCCTGGAGGAAGCCGAGCGCCGTGACGTATCCCTGATTTGCATTGGAGGGCGCAAGCGCACCCCGCTGGGGAAGGCCTTGTTCGGCAGCGTCGCCCAGGGCGTCATCCTCAGCGCGGTTCGGCCGGTCATGGTATGCGCTCCCGGCGAAGAAGGGTGAGCAAGCGGGCTCGAGGGAGCCGATCGATTCCTGTCGCCAGGCAAGCTACTACCGGTCAACGAAGGAGAGAGGGCAAGCAAAACCCCGCTGTCAAGCGGGGCTTTGCGGGCACGGTCTTGCAATGTGGAGGCTGGGGCTGGGATTCTCCGTCAAGCCAATAGTGTCCAATAAACACCGGCGGCGCGTCTTCCGGATAACCCAGATTCCCTGCATCCACCGCAGGTGGCCGCTCCGTCAGCGTGTATCTGATGCTCCCGCGGCTGGACTGGTGGACGATTATAGCGACGCATTCCCGGTATCAAGAGTGGCGGTGGCACCAGCCCGGCGTCCGTTGAAGCCTATAGGACCCCCGCCTCCTCAGATGCACAAAAGAATGCACGTGATCTAGCACACCGCCCATACGTACCATCCACAGCTATCTGTCCGACCCGTCCTGGACTATATCTAGCATGCTCCCACCGCCTGTGCCTGCGGACGGACCGCTGTAGAAGCTCACCCCTAGGCAGGCGGACCCCCTCCAAGCGACAGTCCGCCGGGAGCAGGACCCGCGATTCCTCTCGAGGGAGGAAGTCCCCGATGGCCATTCGATTCACGACCTTTGCTGGCGTTGCGATCCTCTCAACCGGGCTCCTGCTCGGCTGCCAGCAGAAGAG
>DATFML010000206.1:0-13670 GCA_035266965.1 Gammaproteobacteria bacterium | reverse complement strand
CTACACCGAAAGCGGCGAGATTCACATCGAGCTGGATGCCGATCGGGTGACGGTGCGCGATACCGGTATCGGCATTCCCGGAGGCGAGCTGGGCCAGGTGTTCGAACGCCACTACCGGGGCAGCACCAGCAAGGGGTCCGGGATCGGGCTGTCCCTGGTCAAACGCATCTGCGAACGCTACGGCTGGTCGATCACTATACAGAGCGAGGAAGGCAAAGGCGCCACCGCACAGCTGATTCTCGGCGCTACCAAGTCCGGGCGGCAGGCCAGTGTGCCTTCGCCCTCCGACACCGTTTCGGCTGCGCAGTCCTGAGTCCCGGGGAAGCTCTGCGAAGGCCGACAAGGCGGATGACCACAAGGCGCATAGAGGTGGGGGAGGAAGCGCCGTTTACATCCGGTAACTAGATTCCGAGCGTCTTTGCAACGCCGTGAGCGCCGCTTCAGCGGCCTGTGCAGAGGTTCCCTGGCGCCGGTGTAACGTTGTTCTTTCATCCGCCCTGCACTGAAACAATCTCGTAGCGCTTCGTACCGCCCGGCGTGTTCACCACGGCCAGGTCGGCCTCGGCCTTACCGAGCATCTCCCGCGCCAGTGGCGCCTCCACCGAAATCAGCCCGGCGTTGATGTCCGACTCGTCTTCGCCCACCATCTGGTAAGTGAAGGTTGCGCCGGTATCCAGGTCGCAGACCGTTGCGATACTTCCGAACCGGACGTGGCCGTCGTTTTGCAGCTTTGTGGTATCGATGACGCGCGCTTCGGCCAACCGCGCCTTCAGATGGGCGATGCGGCTTTCCACCAGCGTCTGTTCTTCCTTGGCGGCGTTGTATTCCGGGTTCTCGCCCATGTCGCCGTGAGCCCGGGCCGCCACCACCGCCTCGGTGGCCTTGGCCCGTTCCGTATGCTCCAGCTGGTACAGTTCCGCGCGCAGCCGCTGTGCGCCTTTTGCTGTCAATGGCGTGGTGGTCATTACTGGTCGATCTCCTGTGACCGTAGAGCGGTGCCGGTGTGGAACGGTGAACATGGCGCGGGCGGCCGAAGTCTGGCGCTGCGGTCCGCTCCCAACGTCTGTCCTTGAGGTTCGCGGGTGTTGCCGTGAAGGGTGATCTGCAGTCGGCAGCCAACAAACCCCACAGCTGGCGGGCGTGCCGCCGGCGCCGAACCGGCATCTACTTATTCCACGCTAGCAAGCACTGCAGTTCTGTCAAGTCACGTTCCCCCGGGGGACGGGGTGAGGGCGAAGTGATCATTCGTTAATTCAGCAAGTTGCCTGGTCTTTGTGTGCGGGTAGTGAACTTGCAGAATGTATTCGCATCCTTTAAGGTTCTTACGCGCAGTGCGATGAAAGCCGGCGTCTTTCGAGGTTGCGTGATGGAAGGCGACAGATCAAGTGGGGTCCGCTCAGTACATTTCGAACGCGGCGGTTCGCCAACTCACTGAACGATACCCTCCGAAGCAAGCATCGATGTCGGGCCCGGCGTACGGCATTCGGTCACCCGGAATTGGCGGATCCATGGGCCAGGCAGCGTATTGACCGGGCCTGACGCCCCGGGCGTTCCCGCGCGGTCCAGAGTGGGGATCGGGTCTTCCGGACGGCCGGTGGGTTCCGATGGCGCCTTGGGCGCCGTGCGGCCCGGCCCTTCACGCTCGGCTCGGAAACTGGGAGTGATTGCACATGAATGCTGATACGGATGGCTCCATCACCTACCGCAAGTCCACGTTGCAGGATGGCCCCGCTGTCTGGACGCTGGTAAAGAATTCCGGTGTGCTGGACGTGAACTCATCCTACTGCTATCTGCTTTTGTGTCAGGACTTCGCCGAGACCTGCGTGGTTGCGGAGATGGGCGGGAAACTGGTGGGCTTCGTGACGGCCTATCGCCCCCCGGGCCGGGAGGATGTGCTGTTTGTCTGGCAGATCGGTGTGGACGGTGCGGCGCGCGGACGCGGAGTGGCTTCGACGCTTCTGGACACGCTGCTGTCGCTGGACGCCTGTCAGAACATTACGTATATCGAAACCACGATTTCGCCGTCCAACAAGCCTTCGCGCGCGTTGTTCCAGTCCCTCGCGCGGCGTCTGGATACCGCGATCGACGAATCCGAGGGCTTTGCGGCAGAGTTGTTTCCCGAAGGCGCTCATGAGCCGGAGCGCCTGTTCCGCCTTGGCCCGCTCAAGTGACGCCACACCGGCCAAGCACCGAACGGCGCGAGTGGTGTGCCGTGACCGATCCACGCTGGCGGTGATTGCCGGTCAAGCCGACTGTATACCGACCACCCAGACCGAAGGGACGAACCATGATCGTACGACACCTGAAGGAAATCGAGAACACCGACAAGGATGTGAGAGCCAAGACGTGGAAGAGCCGGCGTTTTCTGCTCAAGGAAGACGGGATGGGATTCTCGATGAGCGATACTGTCCTGTACGCAGGCACCGAGACGCTCATCTGGTACAAGCATCATCTGGAGGCTGTGTACTGCATCGAAGGTGAAGGTGAGCTGGAGGTGCTGCCCAACGGCCCCACCTACCAGATCACGCCGGGCACCATGTACGCGCTGAGCGAGCACGAGAAGCACCACCTGCGTGCCAAGTCGGATCTGCGGGTCGTGTGCGTGTTCAACCCACCCCTGACCGGTCAGGAAGTGCACGACGAAGAAGGGACCTACCCGGTCGTGGAATAGGGTATCGGGCATCCACGACACGGCCCGGTATGTACGGAACGGTTGCGATGAACTGAAGCCCGGGGCGTCCGGCTTCAGTTCATCGTCGGTCGTTCACGGGCCGCTACTTGGCGTCGGCCTTCTTCTGCGCTTTTTCGGCTTCCGATATCTCCCGGGTCAGCGTCTGCAATATTTTGCGTCCGCGCGGCCCCGCGAGCTTTATGTACTCCTTGCGCACCGGCAGGGCCTTTTTCCGGAAGGCGGCACGCTCGGCATCGGTCAGATAATTGACCTTGATGTCGCTCTTGGCCTCGATCTTCTTCAGGCGCTGTTTGTTGAGGCGCTGCTGGACCTTGTAGATATAGCCATCGAGCTGCTTCTTGACGGCAAGCACGGTCTTCTGCAGATCCGGCGGCAGCTTGGAGAAGAACTTGGGGTTGGCTACCAGCGTCGTGATGAAGGGCAGCTGGTAGCCGAACGTCATGTATTTCTGTACCTGATAGAAGCCCATTTCCTCGATGGCGAACACCGGGTTGACCTGAGCGTCGATCATGTGCAGCTGCAGGCCGCTGTAGACCGATGAATATGCCATGGGCGTCGGGTTGGCGCCGTAGGCCCGGTAGTCGTCGAGCACCAACGGGGAGACCATGGTGCGGATCTTCAGACCCTTGAAGTCGGCGGGCGTACGCAGGGGGCGATTGCTGGTCCACACCATCCAGCCTTCGGGGATGATGGCCAGCAGCTTCAGATCCTTGTCCAGGTATGCCTGGCCGAGCATGTTGTACAGGGCATGGCTGCTGCTCAGTATCTTCTCATTGACCCGGTCGTCACGGGGAAACAGAAAGTGCAGCGAGAAGATCTGGGTTTCCGGCACCACCGAGCCCAAATGGCCCGGAGAGGCGAATGCGAACTGCACTGCCCCGTTCTGGACCAGCTCGGTCAGCTCCGCGGACGTGCCCAGCGCGCCGTAGGGATAGATGGTGATCTTCACCTTTCCATCGGTGCGCTTCTCGATCAGCTTCTTGAACTCCTGTGCATAGTGGTCCTGTACGCTTCCCTTGATTTCTTCCAGCGCAAAGCGCCAGTGATATTGAGCAGCGTGAGCCACCGTGCCGGCCAGCAGTAGAAAAGCAAGCAAAACCCTTATAAGCTGTCTCACCATGCATCGTTCCTCCAGTTGGAAAATGCCGTGACCGGGACGGTGCCCGTCACTGGGGATAACCGGCGCGGCAGCCGCCGTGACCAAGAAACAATGAAGCAGGCCCAGGCAGCGCGGTGGGCGCGAACACAGCGACCTTGTTGGCGGCGCGCAAATATTGTCAACGAATTTCCATGAACCTTAACACAAAGAGCTGAAAGATCGCGACAGGCGGTTCCCGGCGCGCCGGGACAACGTTCGCAGGCTCGCAGGAGATAGGCTGTCATGACGTCTGACGGCAGACCATACGGTGTTTTGCTGCGTTGGCTGCAGCGTTTGGACAGGGGCATCGAGTTCATCGAGCGCGTGGTGCTGGCCGGCAGCGTGCTGTTGATGGCAGCGGTGACGATTACCAATGTGATCGGACGAAACGTGTTCGATCACAGTCTGATCTTTGCGGATGAACTCAATCAGATTCTCATTATTCTTACGACCTTCATGGGCATAGGCTACGGTGTGCGCCACGGCCGCCATATCCGCATGACGGCCGTCCATGACCAGCTGCAGGGACTGCCTCGCAAGGTCCTGATGGTCATCGTGTCGCTGGGCACCGGGGCGTTGATGTTCGTGCTGGCCTGGTATGCGCTGGGCTACGTGGAAAAGACCCACCAGATCGGCAGCGTCACGCCTGCCATGCAGATCCCACTCTATCTGGTGTACATGTGGGCACCGGTGGGCTTCGTTCTCGGCGGAATTCAGTACGTGCTGGCCGCAGTGCGCAACCTGACCAGCCCGGGTGTTCATCTGTCTTTTCAGAAAGCGGACGAATACGAAGACGAACCGGAAAGTTACGCCCTGTAGAACGATGTCCTTACGCGGCAAGACCAAGGAAGCAGAGCCATGCTGACGCTGATCTTCTCAGTCATGGTCGTGCTGCTGCTGCTGGGCTTTCCCATGATGGTGCCCCTGATAGCCGCCGCACTGGCAGTGTTCATCGTGCACTTCTCTTTCATGGACCCCTCCATCCTGATCCAGCAGATGATCGGCGGGGTCAAGCCGCCGGTCCTGATCGCGGTTCCCATGTTCATCTTCGCGGCCGACATCATGACCCGGGGCCACACCGCCAACCGGCTGCTGGACATGGTGATGAGCTTCGTGGGCCATGTGCGGGGCGGACTGCCCATCACCACGGCCGTGAGCTGCACCCTGTTCGGGGCGGTATCGGGCTCGACCCAGGCGACGGTGGTGGCAATGGGAGGGCCGCTGCGGCCGAAGCTGCTGGAAGCCGGTTACAAGGACAGCTTCGCCATCGCGCTGATCGTGAGCTCGGCGGATATCGCGCTGCTCATTCCACCGAGTATCGGAATGATCATCTACGGTGTGGTTTCCGGCACCTCCGTAGGGGAGCTGTTCATCGCCGGCATCGGTCCCGGGCTGCTGGTCATGGCACTGTTCTCGGGCTACTGCTATGTGGCCGCCCGCTGGCAGGACATCCCACGCCGACCCCGGGAGAGGTGGCGGGCACGCTGGCAGGCGATGCGCAAGGCGGCTCTGCCCATGGGATTTCCCGTGATCATTATCGGCGGCATCTACAGCGGCATGTTCAGCCCGACGGAAGCCGCCGCCATGTCCGTGCTGTACGCATTGATTCTTGAGCTGGTCATCTTCCGCGCAGTCAAGGTGAGGGAGATCGGCCGCATCGCCCTGTCCACCGGACTCATTACATCGGTGGTATTCGTGCTGGTGGCCGCGGGCACGGCGTTCTCGTGGACCATTTCCTTCGCCCAGATACCGCAGACCCTGGTCGGCCACTTTCTCACCGCCGACATGAGTCAGTATCACATCCTGATCATCATTTCGGTGGCGTTCTTCATCGGCTGCATGTTCGTCGACCCGATCGTCGTCATATTGATTCTGACGCCCATCTTCCAGCCGGTGGTGCAGCACGCCGGCATCGACCCGGTACTGGTAGGCACGCTGGTGACTCTGCAGGCGGCGATCGGTTCAGCGACGCCTCCGTTCGGATGCGATATCTTCACGGCGATGGCGGTCTTCCGCCGCCCCTACGTCGATATCATCCGCGGCACGCCACCGTTTTTCGTGCTGCTGTTCATTGCCACCGTGCTGATCATCGTGTTTCCCCAGATCGCACTGTTCCTTCGGGACGTCGCGTTCCATTGAGGCGCCGGCCGCAACGGACCGGCGCCTCAATGGCTACACTTTGAAACCATCCAGCAGTACGTTCAGTTCCGCTGCAAGGCGCGCCAGCTCCTTGCTGGCATCCGATGCCTGATCGGCGTTGACCGCCGCATCGGCCGAAATTTCCTTGATTCGCACCACATTCCGGTTGATTTCCTCGGCAACGGCGCTCTGCTCTTCGGCGGCAGAGGCGATCTGGGTGTTCATGTCGGAGATATGGGCCACCCCCTGGGCGATGGCGGTCAGCTTGCTGCCGGCGGCGGTGGCCGAATCCGAGGTGGTGGCGGTCATCTCCTGACTGGTCTGCATGACCTGCACGGATTGGCGGGCCTGCTGCTGCAATCGACCGATCATCTCCTGGATTTCCTGGGTCGATTCCTGTGTGCGGTTGGCCAGGCTGCGTACCTCGGCAGCCACAACGGCGAAGCCCCGTCCCTGTTCCCCGGCGCGGGCCGCCTCGATGGCCGCGTTGAGCGCCAGCAGGTTGGTCTGTTCCGCAATGCCCTGAATGACGTCCAGCACCGTACCGATGGCGTCACTGTCCTTATCGAGCTGCGCGATGACCTGGGCGGCGGAGGCCATTTCGCCGGCCAGGTCCTGCACACTGGCGATGGTCTGCTGGACCGCCTGGCGGCCGTCGTTGGCCTCCGAATCCGCGTTGCGCGCGGCGTCGGCCGCCTCGGCGGTGTTGCGCGCCACTTCCTGCACGGTGGCGGCCATCTCGTTGACGGCGGTGGCCACACTGTCGGTCTCGCTGTGCTGGCGCTGAACCCCCTCGCGGGATTGAACGGCGATCGTGGACATTTCCTCCGCGGCGGCGGCCAGCTGGGTGGCCGAGGCCTGCCCGCGGGTGACCAGGCCGTGGATCTTGGCGACGAAGGCGTTGAAGGCTCCAGCCAGTGCCGCCAGTTCGTCCCTGCCTGAATCGTCCAGCCGGCGGGTGAGGTCGCCATCCCCCTCGGCGATGTCGCGCATGCGTTCAACCGCAGTGGCCAGTCCGCGCGCCACCCCGCCCGTGACCAGCGATACCAGCACCAGACCGACCAGCAGGGCGACGGCCCCGATGATGATGCTGTTGCGCTCGACGCGGGCGCTGTCGGCTATCAGCCGTGCATGTGCGGCCGCTGCCAGGGCGTGCTGTTGGCGCAGAATGGTGCCGAGGTGGATACGTATGGCACGCCAGGCCGGGTTTTCCACGTGAGCCAGCAGATCGGCCGCCTTCGCGGTGTCTTTCTGGTTGGCAAGTTGCATGACCTGATTGCGTGTCGCTTTGACCTTCTGCCATTTCCCGGCAATGTCATCCAGCGCAGTGCGTGTTTCGGTATCATCCGCCGGCAGCAGCGTGCGCACGCGGGCGAGGGCCGCCTCGAACTCGTGGTTGGAACGGGCCACCACCTTGGCAGGCAGAGTCAGCGACGGGTTGAAGACCTTGTTACGGGTGGCAATGCCCGAAAGCAGACCGGACTGGTCCATGTGCGAGAGCGCCTGGACCCGTGCATTGGTGTGCGTTTCCAGTCGATTGAACGCCGCGGTGGTGTCGTGCAGTCCCCAGAGGGACCATCCCAGCGCAACGACAAACAGAGTGGACACGATGAGGAACGCGCCAAAGGTGCGACTGGCAATGCTGTGAAAATTGATTTTCATGTGGGTGACCTACCGATAATCCCATTGGTGTGGCGGGGTAATGCGTGGCATGCAGAGACCGACGACACGCAGCGGTGCACGCCGGTTGGCGACCGCGGAGGGCGGAACTTTAGGTCCGCGCAGCGCTTTGCGGACACGCCGGGTTCAAGGGATTGAAAAGGGGGCAAATGAGCGTGGTGTGGGGGTTTTCGGCCGGTCCCCGGCGTCTGGAGCGAGATCAAGATTTCATTTGGGAACGGTGCGGATAAGGCTCCCGGGATAACGTTCGCAGGGAAGGCAAGTGTAGGCGCCGACGGGTGGCCGGGTTCGGCTGCGGCGGTGGATCCTGGCTGTCGGTTTGTCAGTTCACGGCGATGAGACGGCCGTGGAAAACGACGGTCGGTGACCGTGGGGGACGACGCTCAGCGGGCCGGCAGGGGAGCGGAGCCCGCCGGCGCGTCAGGCACCATTGACGAGCTTGGTCACGTCCTTGGCAATGTCCGCCAGGGAGTCGGTGCCGCCGGCCAGCAAGCGAGCCTCACCCTTCTGGTCGAAGACGTAGATGGAAGCGGTGTGATCGATCCGGTAGTTTCCGTCGGGTTTGACCACTTTGTGCACGTACACGTGGTAGCGCTTCTCCAACGCCGCGAGGGGTTTGCCGACGGCGCGCAGTCCGACGATGCGCGAGTCGAAGACGGCGGTGTAATTGCGCAGCTTGTCCGCGGTGTCATGTTGGGGATCGACCGTCACGAACAGCATCGCCACGTGTTTTGCGTCGGGGCCCAGCTGCTTCAGAACGTGAGCGAGATGCAGCAAAGTGGTGGGGCACACGTCCGGACAGTGGGTGTAGCCGAAGAACAGCATGACCACTTTGCCGCGATAGTCGGCCGCTGTGCGTTGTTTGCCCGCCGTGTCCTTGAGCTCGAACTGCAGTGGGGGCAGTTGGCCGGTGACGTTGGACAGTGCGAAGTGCGCGGCAGGTTTTCCGCAGCCTGCATTGGAACCGACGAATGCGATCAGGAGCGCCGCGAAAGCGAGACGCACTACCGGTCTCATGATACCCACCTCCCGGTGTGAGGGTGGCGCACCCACGCGGTCACTCCGAGGCGGGGGAACGCACCGTGAAGTCGGCGGTGATCTGCTGGCCGTTCTTGAATTTCAGGGTGACCGGCACCTGTTCTCCGATCTTGAGCGTCTTCCTGGGCATCATGAACATCACGTGATAGCCGCCGGGCGCGAACTCGACCTCGCCGCCGGGCGCCACCTTCACCGCGTCCACGTGCAGCATGCGCGATACGCCGTTGGTCTCCACGCTGCGGTGCAGCATGGTGTTGCCGAAGGCGGCGCATTCGGCGCCCACCAGGTAGCGGATGTCCTGGCCTTCATTCTTGAGGTTGAAATAGCCTGCCGACGGAATACCGGCCGGCATATGCCGTATCCAGGCGCCGGATACCTGCAGGGCGGGAGCGGCCCAGGCTGAGCCGGCGATGACCAGGAGGACGAGCGACGCAAGTGTGCGCTTCATTGTTTCATGACCCCTTCACAGTGAAGACATGGCGGAACCGCCCGGCTTGCGAGTCGCAGGCCGGGCGGGTTCCGCCACAAGGAAACGGTTGCCACCGACAGGCAGCGGGTACACCGTGGCCCGCGGTATTCATATCGGTGCTGAGGGTATGGGCGGCAGTCCCATGGGGAAGACGGCAATCGACGAGGAGCATGGGTACGTGAGTGAAGCAATGTCGCTGGTTCGTCCGCGCCCGTGCGTATGGGCGTCGATCAGTATTCCCCTTAAGGCACTACGCAACTTTATACAATATTAACCTGAGCCCAACAAGTGGCCTTATACCGTTGAAGGGTCCATGGCCATTAAAATCGATGAGTTAGAGCCTCCTTTGGCGCATCGATGCCACGTATGGCAGGCGCCGCCGATGATCGGCAGGCCCCAGGGGCCGGCGTCTGGACACACGCCAACCGCCGGCCGGTCAGCGCTGGAACGGCGGCCGCTTCTTGACGAGGGCTTCCAGCTCGTCGGCTGAAATGGGACGGCTGAACAGGTAGCCCTGCATCTCGTGACAGCCTTCCGCAACGAGCAGCTGCAACTGCTCTCCGGTTTCCACGCCCTCGGCGACCACGGCGAGCTTCAGACCCCGGGCGAGGGCGATGATCGAGCGCACGATGGACATGGCTTCATCGTGGCGGATGATGTCTCGTACGAAGCTCTGGTCGATCTTGAGAGTATCCACCGGGAACTGGCGCAGGTAGCTCAGGGAGGAATAGCCGGTACCGAAGTCGTCCACCGAAAGGCGCAGGCCGAGCTCCTTCAAGGCAGTGAGCATTTCCAGAGTCGTATTGCCGGTTTCCACCAGCCCGGTTTCCGTTATTTCGATCTCCAGCCACCCGGGACGGACACCCATGGTCTGCACGAGTCGGCGTATGCGGCTGACGTAATCCGGTGTGCGCAGTTCATGGCTGGAAGCGTTCACCGACATCACAAAGCTGTCGGAAACCACGCTGCTCCATGCAAGGCGCTGGGCGAAGGCGGTACGGGCGACCCATTCGCCGACCTGGTCAATCAATCCCGTTTCCTCCAGCACCGGCACGAACTGGTCGGGCGGCACCCGGCCGTGGCCGGGCCGGTGCCACCGCAGCAGGGCCTCGGCGCCGGCGAGGTAGCCGGTGCGTGCGTCCACGCGGGGTTGGTACTCCAGGTAGAAGCCGTCGTTATCCACCGCCCTGCGCAGGTCGTTCTCCAGGGCGTAGCGCGCCTTGGCCGCCGTGTCCTTCGCCGGCGAATAGAAGGCGAAGCGGCCGTCCTGCTCCTCACGTCGGCTGTGGACGGCGAACTGCGCCTTGTGGACCAGCTCCTCGGGCTGGGTGCCGTCGTCAGGATACACCGCTGCGCCCATCAACGCGGTGACCGGAATTTCATCGTCGTCGACCGTTATGGGTTCGATCAGGCGGGCGTCGATCCGCTCGGCGACGGTCTTGGCAATGACGGGGTCTGAGATCTGGTCGAGCACCAGGCCGAATTCGTGGCTGCCAAGGCGCGCCGCCTGGCTGCCCAGATCGCCCAGGGAGTCGCTGTCCCGTACCACCGTGCCGAGGCGGCCGGCGACCGCCTGCAGCACGCGGTCACCGGCGACTCTTCCCTTGGTGTCGTTGATGCGGGAAAAATGGGCGATATCGACGATCAGCACCACGACCTGGGTACCGGCGCGTTCGGCGCGGCGCAGGCTCTGGCCCAGACGGTCCTCGAACAGGCTGCGGTTGGGCAGATTGGTGAGCGGGTCCCAATAGGCCAGGTAGTTGAGCTGACGGTCTTTCTCGATATGCTCAAGTCCCAGTGACGTATCGGCCGCGAGCTCGTCGAGGAGCGCGATCTCGCGTTCGTCAAAGAAGTCCGGCTCGTCGGTGTAAAGCGCCAGCGCGCCGACCCCCCGGCGCTGGTTGCACAGTGGAAAGGCGGCCGCCGACTGGATTCCCAGTCTGACGAAATCCTGCCTCCATGCCAGCAGCCGCGGGTCGTCCTGGGTGGCGTTGGACACGGTGTGCGCTCCGGAACGGATGGCCGCGCCCATCAACCCGCGACCTTCGGGCTCCTCCGGGTTCAGAGTGACGCGGATCCCCTGTATGAACTCGCGGGCGTCACCGGCGTGGGCCGCAGCCCGCAGGCTGCTGTTGCCGGGCTCGATGAGCCCCACCCACGCGAATCGGAAATGCCCCAGTTCGACTGCGATTCGGCAGGCCTCCTGCAGCAGCTGATCCCGGTCCCGAATGCGGATGATGGCGCCGTTGATGGCACTGAGGACCTGGTAGATGCGGTTCAGGCGCGCGATACGGTCGTTCTGGGTTTGACGCTCCTGGTCCCGTAGCTGCAGGGACGTCGCCATGTCATCCAGTGCGCGGCCCAGGGTTACGATTTCGTCGGGTCCGGACACAATGCCGGTCCGCGCCTGCAGATTCCCTTCGGCGATGTGGTGGGCGGCCCGCACCAGACGCTGCACCGGGCTCAGGATCAAGGCATCGCCTCCGAACCAGGCCAGCGCCAGCGTCACCAGACCCAGGCCGGCCAGCAAGGCGAGGTTCCGGTACATGGCATGGTTTGCGGCGGCGAACGCAACCGCTGTCGGTATGGCCACGGCGGCGTGCAGCCCGTGCAGCGCAGCGCCGCCGCTGAGCCCGGCGTAGGTGACGAGCCAATCGCGGCCGTGGATGCTTTCGCGACCGGCCCAGGGACTACGGCGCTGTGCAAGCCCGCGCAGGGCGGCGGTCTGCGCCGACAAACGGCCCCGCAACTCGTGGTGGTGAGGATACCGGGCCAGTACCTGCCCGCGGGAGTCGAACAATGTGAACACCGATCCGACCGGCAGGCTGGCTCTGGCGGCCAGCGTGTTCAGCCAGTCCAGCCGCATGGCGGCGAACAGAATGCGGCGCACATGGCCGGTGGGGTCCACAATCGGGTAGGCGGCCACCAGCACGGGCTCGCCGGTGATGCGGCCCACCTGGTAATCGCCGAGCGCGAAGCGGCGTCCGGCGAGGGCCCGTTGATAATACGGCCGGTCGGACACGTCGAGTGGGCCGGTGCCGTGGCTCGCCGCGCTGCAGATGATGTGCCCTGAGGTGTCGATGACGCCGATGTTGGCCAGGCGCGGTTGTTTGCGGACGTATTGGCGAAGGAACCGAGGGCAGGCGTGTCCGGGATGATCCATCGCCGGCATCTCGGCCAGCACCGACAGGACACTGTGGGCGTCGTCGATCAGCCGGGCCTGGTCGGCTGCCGCTTCCAGGGTCAGGGCAAGGGCATGACGTTCGGCATCCCGTTGGGCGACCCGTCGCTCGCTATGGCCGGTGTACAGCACGATGCCGAATGCCGGCAGCAGGGTCAGAACGATAAGGATCAGTAGCCGGCCGCGCAGACCCGAAAAAGGACGCCGGTGCCTCGCAGGCAGGGGTCCAGCGGAATCGGCGAGGTTGCGGCTGCCCTTGTTGCTCTGTTGTTGTGGGGCCGCCTTCATAACCGCCAACGTTGTGTTTAGGTCCAGTCGTTAGCGGCGCGGTGCGGGATTATCTTGAAACGAGCTGACAAAATATCAACAGAATCAGCGACTTCCGGTCATGTTGGCTGCCGACAGCCGCGGCAGCCACGGGTGGGATCCAGCGAGCCGGGGACCGGGAGGGCAAGCCCCGCGCGCGGCTTACGCACGCTCCGCATCCTGGATCTGCTTCTCCAGTTTCCTCAGCAGCGCGATCTGCTCCGTGACCAGCTCATAGTATTGGGCATGACTCGCATCCCGGAACACCCCGGCGACCGCCTGCAGGTCGGAGAGCGCCGCATGCACGAGATCAACCTCACCGGACAGTTCCGCCAGTGCCTTGCGGGCGGCGGCCAGGTTGGCCCTGGTCATTGCCCATTCCAGCCATCCCCGCTCGCGCGTCAGCTCCTTGAGGGCGTTCTCGTAGGCTTCGATGGCGGATTCCAGGTGCTGCGGGTCTTCCTCGCGCATCCCGAGTCGGTGCAGGGCCGCACCGAGATTGTTCTGCGTCATGGCCCAGTCCCGGGGCACCCGGTCGCGGCTCCTTTCGGAGAGCGCACTGCGGTAGGCGGCGACAGACTGCTCGAGCGTGCGCGGGCCTTTGCGGTGTTCGCCCAGCAGGCGCAGCGCCGTACCCAGATTATCCATGGTCGCCGCCCAGTCCAGCGGGCCGCGCTCACGGGTCCACACCTGTAGCACCTTCTTGTAGGCGTCTGAGGCCCGCTTCAGGATCGTCTTGTCCTGCTTGCGCTGGCCCAGGGTGAGCAACGCGGCCGCGTAGTTGTTCTGGGTGACCGCCCATTCCTGCGGCTCGCGTTCCCGCGTCCGCACCTCAAGGGCTGACTCGAAGGCGCTCACCGAACGTTCCAGCATCTCGGTATCGGCGTGGCGCTGGGCCAGTATGCCAAGCGTATTGCCGAGGCTGTTGTAGGTGGCGCCCCAGTCCGCCGGGTCGCGTTCGCCGCTCTCCACCGAGAGGGCGTTTTCGAACGCCTCTATCGCTCTTTCCAACAACCGGGTGCCCCGC
>DATFML010000205.1:0-2067 GCA_035266965.1 Gammaproteobacteria bacterium | reverse complement strand
GTTTTGGTACTTGCCGACATACATCTGACCTAACAGGGGCCGTCATGCTCACACCGTTCCACGTGGCCGTGCAGGTTCGCGATATCGAGGAGGCGCGGGCTTTCTACGGTGAAAAGCTGGGGTTTCCGGAAGGCCGCAGCGCGGACCATTGGGTGGATTTCGACATGTTCGGTCACCAGTTCGTCGTCCATCTCAATCCCGCCTTGGGCGCCCGCGGCCGGGTATCCCATGTTTTCAATCCGGTGGAGGACGACCAGGTGCCCGTACCCCATTGCGGCGTGGTCCTGCCGTTCCCGGCCTGGGAGGCGCTGGCGGCGCGCGCCCGAGCCGTGATCGAGGGTTTTGTCATCGAACCCCATATCCGCTTCCGGGGGCAGGTGGGGGAGCAGGGCACCATGTTCTTTCTCGACCCATCCGGCAATGCGCTGGAGTTCAAGGCCTTTCGCGACATCGCCGCCGAGTTGTTCAGGAAGCCCGCGGTGGACAGGCATGACCCCTGAGCGATCCGCTGGCCGTCGGTCCGCCGATGCAACGGAAAGCCGAAGCGGTGCGGGCTTAACGGGCCGGGTTCGATAAGACGCCCCGTCCTCACCCGGTCCCGGGGCTGGCGCGACATTTGTGATCTATCATTTCCTATGCGCTGAGCCCGCGAAAGACGGCGCCCGCCGCACCCGGACGCCGGCACAAGCCCGCGGGGACCGCGTGGCCGCCGTCCCGAGGGCGCGCGGGGCAAAGGAGTCGGAGACGCTCAGGGAGGGACCCACTTGCTCAATGCTTTCTTCACGCGTCTGTGGTGGGCACGCATCCTGGTACCCGCGGTCTTCGTGGCGGCGTCCCTGTATATGCACTTGCGGGGCCGCGTACGACTGAAGTTGCTGCGTCAGTTGGGAAACCATGCGACCTTGATGGCGCCTTACAATGTCTTGATGTACGTGTTCTCGGCGGTGCCCGCGCGGCCGATCGTGCAACGCCGGGACTTTCCGGAACTGGACGTGCTGCGCGACAATTGGGAGGTGATACGCGAAGAGGCTCTTGCCCTGTGCGGGGCGGGTCGAATCCGCGCTTCGGAGCGCCACGACGACGTGGGCTTCAATTCGTTCTTCCGCCACGGATGGAAGCGCTTCTATGTGAAGTGGTATGGTGCGCCCCTCGGTTCCGCCCGTAAGATGTGCCCTCGCACCGTCGCCCTGGTGGACTCGGTTTCGACGGTGAATGCCGCCATGTTCGCGCTGCTGCCCCCCGGCGGCAGGTTGAGCCGCCACCGGGATCCGTTCGCGGGTTCGCTGCGCTATCATCTGGGACTTGTCACGCCCAATTCGGACGCCTGCCGCATCTACATCGACGGGCAACCCTCTGCCTGGCGCGACGGTGACGACATCGTGTTCGACGAAACCTATGTGCACTACGCCGAGAACGCCACCGATCAGTACCGCATCATTCTGTTCTGCGATGTGGAGCGCCCACTGAAGACGCCCGTCATACGGGCACTGAACCGCTTCATGGAACGCACTGTGATGCGGGCCGCGGCGACCCAGAACACAGTCGCCGAGCCGGTCGGGGTGCTGAACCGCATCTATGCGCTCACCGGACGCGGCGGCGAGTTGCTGCGACGCGCCAAACGCGCCAACCGTACCCTGTTCCGGACCGCCAAGCAGCTGCTCATTGCCGGGATCCTCTACTGGCTCGTGCCGGGCTGAGCGCGAAACGGGATCCAGACGGGATTGTCCCCGCCGGCCCGGGCCTCGCCCATGGCACACACGGGGGAGGTCTGGCCGCCGTCCGGCGGCCGCAGAGAGTCAGAATCGGGCCCCGGGCCTGTCTTGCAAAGGAGGTTTCCTTGGGAAGTGCACGCGCTACGTCCAAAACGTTGGCATTGCTGATCGCACTCGGGGTGCTGCCGATTGCGGCCCGGGCGCAGATCGATCCGGTGAAGCGCACCTATCTGGAGGCCGGGCTCGCATCGCCGTTGAACGGCGGAGGTCCTGTAACGGGCTACAGCTTTCTGCTTTGGAATCGGCCGCACTTCCACAGCCCTCATACCTACGCCCGCGTCGTGGTGGCCCCCAC
>DATFML010000204.1:0-2471 GCA_035266965.1 Gammaproteobacteria bacterium | reverse complement strand
TGCCTCCGAAAGTGTAGTCGTCATAGAACGCCTTCTGGTTCTTGCTGCGGTAACCCATGTCGAGCACCGCTTTGGCGCCGTTGTCCCAGTAATGGGAGTACCCACCGCTCAGGCGGTCGCCGGATCGGCGCGCCCAGTCGTTGGGTGTGGCGGTGCCGCGCCGGTCATTGACCAGCTGGTTGATACCGGCGCCCGGGTCCACGGTGCGCGGGCCGGGCAGGCGCAGGTGCTGGGAATCCCCGCCCACGCGCAGGAACCATTCCCCGTCGGCCTGCGGGAGCTTCAGGTCCGCCTGTACGTTGCGCTGTTGCAGCGCATTGTTGGCGCGATAGCCGTCGGAGTTGATGCCCTGCGCTGCCATGTGCAGGGAGTAGCGGGCTGTGGTGTGGCTCGCATCGGCATCGACGCTGCGGGCGGCGAAGCTTCCCAGGGACATGCGCAGGTGCGCGCGGGTACCGGTGCGTCCGCCTTTGCGGGTGATGATGTTGATGGCGCCGCCCACCGCGCCGTCCCCGTACAACACGCCGCCGCCGCCGCGGATGATCTCGATGCGCTTGATGGTGTGCAGAGGGATGGCGGCGAAGTCCACGGCGCTGAGGTCTATGTCGTTGAGGCGCCTGCCGTTCAGCAGGATCAGTGTGTTCTGGGTGGCGGTGGCGCCGAAGCCCCGCAGGCCGACGCTGGCACGGGCCGCGTCATTGCCGTACAGGCTGCGGGTGAGCACGCCGGCCTGCTCAGACAGCAGTTGCGGCAGCGTGGTGGCGGTGCTGTCCGCGATGTCCCGGGCCGTAATGACGGTGACATTGGCCGGCTCGGAAGCGGCCGGGGCGCTCAGCCGCGTGGCGGTGACGACGATGGGTTGCGCGGACGCCCCGTGGGCGCCGATGGGGACAAGGCCCGCAAGCGTCAGCAATGCGGCGGAATGACGGTTAGGCAATGCAGTTCCTCCCTGGGGGGCGCACACCCGCGCCCACGACAGAAAACCGTGGCGTGAGGAACTGGAAAACAGGGAACGGTGAGACCGCGCCTGTGGTTGTCGCCCCCCGCGACACGGACCATGCGCCTGCTCCAGGCCGGTCTCCGGGCTCACGAGTGGTCGGGCTGGCGCCGGACCGGGCGAATCACCTTCCCGCGTGTGGACACGCAGTGGCGTTCCGATTCGCCTTCACTCGTCTACCGTTGCGGGGGCAGCGCCGGAATTGCCGATTCCGAACGGAATCGCGCGCACCGGCTTCCCGTTTCATCCCGGGGCATGGACATCTCCCGGGACACCTGGAGCGAGAATGCGTGGCCGACTCTAAGGGCGCCCGCCGGCTCTGTCAAGGTAACCGCCTGGCGTTCGCTGCCATGCGCCGGTGCCGGCGGTGTCGGCGGGGGTAGGGACTCGTGTAACATGTAAGCTCTTGTCTGCCGCCGGGAAACGGGGATATGACCGGTTCCTCCAACGGGGCCGTTGGGCGGGGCTTTGCATATCCCCCCTGAGACCGGTTCCATGTGACAGCGACGATCGGGGCAATGCGATGACCGATATGCAGCAGGATGCTTTCCGTGCCGCGTTCCGCGGCAGCTTCGTGGGCATGTTGCGCTGGCCGCAACTCGATGCGCTTTGGGAGGCGGTGCGTGAGGACGCCGGCGGCGGCTGGTACATCTATGCGGTGGGGGAAGAACCGCCCGCCGAGCCCGCGGACGCGGATCAGGTGCGCACCTTCATCGAGGAAATCGACGCCCTGCTGCGCAAGGAACACGACGAAGACTACTGCGGCATCGTGTATGCCGACGAACCCCAGGCCCCCGGGTTCGTGAAGGTCTTCGATCCCAACAATCTCGGCGTCTCCTGCGGCTACAGCGACAGCCCGCCCCTGCCGGGCTGGATACTCTGCAAGATCCCTCCGGCCCGCCTGGACGCGGGCGGTCCGCTGCCGGGCAACCGGCGGCGCTGGTGGCAGCGGCTGTTCGGCAGCTGACCGGTCCGTGGGCCGGTGAGCCCAGTCTCCCCAACCCGCGGTAGCCCTCCATACACCCTCCTCAAGATTTTCCTTGGTACGGTCGATAAGTTGCAGGATTACTGTAGCGATGCCACCCCGGGGACGTCCGTGGGGGCCTGTGGTCGATCGACCGATGTGAAGGGGAGTTATGAACAGCAGAATGCTAACAATGGCCGCTGCGCTGGCTATCCTGCCCGGTCTGGTGCACGGCGAAGGTGTGGCGGTGGGTGGCAAGGTCGGCAGCCTCGGTCTGGGCCTGCAAGTGGCCACGGCCCTGTCGCCGGCGGTCAACGCCCGGGTGGGTGTCAACGGATTCAATTACAGCAGGGATACCACCCAGAGCGGCGTCGACTACCACGCCAAGCTCAAGCTCGGCACGGCAGCGGTGGATCTCGACTGGTACCCCATGCATGGTGTTTTCCGTACCACCGTGGGGCTGGCGTACAATCGCAACGAGGCTGATCTCAGCGGCCGCCCGACCAAAAG
>DATFML010000203.1:0-5148 GCA_035266965.1 Gammaproteobacteria bacterium | reverse complement strand
TGCCGTTGCCCACCAGTTCGTCCAGCATCCCCTCGATCTCATGGAGCAGGGCCCAGGCGTTGGCCGCCCGCTCGTCCCCCTCGGTCACACCCAATTCGACGCCGATGTCATTCAGACCGTTCATTGCCGCCACTCCTCGATCAGTTGCCGCACCAGTTGCGCCGCCTGGGGTATCGCCTGCGCGACCGACTCGGTCGGCGCGTCACCCCAGTCGGTGCTCGCCGGCTGAATCCCCACCAACGCCCGACGGGTCGGCAAACGACCGGCAAGATGGGCAATGGCCATCAGATCCAGCAGGCTCACTTCGTGCACGCTGCGCTTGCGGTTGCTGCCCAGAAACTCGTCCATGGCCTGGTCGCGGAAACAACGCACGGTGCCCGGCGCGCACTGCAGCTCACTGGCGTCGATGACGATCAGGTTGTCGGTGGTCTCTATGGGCTCGGCGAGGGTAAAGCTCAGCGTGCCGCCGTCGATGTACTCCACGGCGTCCAGGGGCGGCTGTCGACGCAGGTAATCGACGGTGTGCACCCCGACCCCTTCATCGCTGAGCAGCGTATTGCCCACGCCCAGCACCACCAGCCGGCCCGCGGCCTTGGACCCTCGGCCCGTCGTATCGTCTGTCGTCATGGGTTGCCGTCCCGAAAGGTCCCGCCGGTAGCAGGCACATTCATCAACACTTGCTTATGTGCTAATGGAGCTGTTATCCATCGGCCCCGCCCGATCGCAGGTGCCCCGGGGCACAGCGACTTGTGAGGGAGCGCGGCGTGCGTGGGGTCTGAGGACAGGCGTACGGGCATTGTGCTTTTTTCTTGCTTTTCCCGGCGATGCCGCTGGTGGTTCATGTCTGAAAACCACCATACACTCTCGTTATCCATCGACACTGATCCATGTCAATTTCTAACCCGATTATCCGCGCGCCCGTATGGACAAACCGACGGCCAAGCGATTCAATGGCCCTATACTCAAATGCGAGCCTCTCGTGCCCGCAGCGCCCACAGGAGAACCCGCCGGAATGTGTCTTGGCATACCCATGCAGGTAACCGCCGTCGATGGCTTCATCGCCCACTGCGAAGCCAAGGGCGTGCAACGGGACGTCAGTCTGTTTCTGCTCCAGGACCAGCCCGTTTCACCGGGCGATTTCGTGATGGTACATGTGGGCTACGCGATCCAGACGCTCAGCGCCCAGGAAGCACGATCCGCCTGGGAGCTGTATGACGAAATGCTGGCGACCATGGGTGCCACCGGCGATGCATGAGTTGTCCGTCTGTCAGAGCATGCTCCGACAGGTCACGGCGATCGCCCACGAGCACCAGGCCTATGCCGTCGAACGGGTGATCGTGCGGGTCGGGCCCTTGTCCGGTATCGAACCGCATCTGCTGGAGCAGGCGTTTCCACTGGCATGCGCGGGCACCGTCGCCAGCGACGCCGAACTGGTCATCGAGCGGCTGCCGGTGCGGGTGCGCTGCGACACCTGTGCGGCCGAAACCGACGCCCTGCCCAACCGACTGGTGTGCGGCGCCTGCGGCGACTTCCACACCCGCTTGCTCAGCGGCGACGAGCTGGTGCTGGCCAGCGTCGAGCTGCTGCAGTCCGAACCGACCATCAACTGACCCACACCGCCGGGCACCGGGCCGCGGCGGACCGACCACGGGGGACGACAACCATGTGCGACACTTGCGGCTGCAACGTGACGCCCGCCAACGAACATCTGGTGCGCACCGACGGCAAGCTCGGCACCACCGGGGACGGACGGGCGGCGGTGGAGGTGCTCCAGGGTCTGTTGTCGGAAAACGACCGGCAGGCCGACCACAACCGCGCACACTTCGATCGCCATGACGTGTTGGCCATCAACCTCATGTCATCGCCGGGTTCGGGCAAGACCGCCCTGCTGGAGTCCACCCTGGAAGCGCTGGCGGGCCGGCTGCGGATCGCCGTCATCGAAGGTGACCTGGAAACGGAGAACGACGCCGAACGCATTCGAGCCAAGGGCGTGCCGGCGGTGCAGATCGCCACCGGCAGCGCCTGCCATCTGGATGCCCACATGGTGCACGACGCCCTGCACCGGCTGGACCTGGACGAGCTGGATCTGGTGTTCATCGAAAACGTCGGCAATCTGGTCTGCCCCGCCAGTTTCGATCTGGGTCATCACCGCAATGTCACCCTGCTGTCGGTGACCGAAGGCGACGACAAACCCGCCAAGTACCCCGTCATGTTCCGCGCCGCCGATCTCATGCTCCTCACCAAAACGGACCTGCTCGCCGTGCTGGACGACTTCGATCCCCGGCGTGCCGAACACTGTCTGCGCGAACTGGCGAGCAATGCGCCCATGCTGGAGCTTTCCGCCCGCAAGGGCCGGGGACTGGACGGCTGGCTCGGCTGGCTGCGCAACGAGCTCTCCGCCCATCGCGAGCGGTTGGCGGCCCATGAAACCCTGCGCCCGGCGATACAGCCCGACGGCCTGCGTTTGCACCGCCATCACGGCCATGCGCAGCACGGACACGACCATGGTTGACCGGCCTTATCGACTGCACCTGACCCCCGGTCACGGCCGGCACACGGGAGCGACACGGCGATGACGGCGACCGCGAAGGACTGGCTGACCCGCATCCACGCCCTTCCCATCGAGGGCAAGGTGCGCATCATGAACGTCTGCGGCGGCCACGAGCGTTCCATCAGCATGGCGGGCCTGCGGGGCGCGCTGCCGGAGAATATCGAACTGATACCGGGGCCGGGCTGTCCGGTCTGCGTGTGTCCGGAAGAAGACGTCTACGCCGCCATTCAGCTTGCCCTGCACGAGGACGTCATCCTGGTGGCCTTCGGCGACATGCTGCGGGTGCCGGTGAATGCACCGCGCGCCCAGGCCCGTTCCCTGGAGCAGGCCAAGGCCGCCGGCGCCGACGTGCGCCCCATCGCCTCGCCCCTGGAAGCAGTGGGCATCGCCCGCAGCGAGCCGAAGCGCACGGTGGTTTTCTTCGCGGCCGGTTTCGAGACCACCACCGCTCCGGTGGCGGCCATGGCGGCTCAGGGGATGCCGGACAATCTGCTGTTGCTGATGTCCGGCCGTCTCACCTGGCCGGCAGTGGCCATGCTGCTGGACTCGGAGGCACCGGGATTCGATTGTCTGATCGCGCCGGGTCACGTGGCCACCATCATGGGCCCGGAGGAATGGCAATTCGTGGTGGACAGGCACCACATCCCCACCGCGGTTGCCGGTTTTTCGCCGGAATCCCTGCTGGCCGCCATGTATTCCACCCTGCGCCAGCGTCTCGAAGGCCGGCGCTTCCTGGACAACTGTTATCCGGAACTGGTGCGCCCGGATGGCAACCCCGGTGCCCGCCGACTGCTCGGTCAGGTCATGGATGTGGTGGACGCCAACTGGCGGGGGGTCGGCACCATTGCGGGTTCGGGCTTCGAGCTCAAGCCCGAGTTGGCGGGCCACAACGCCCGTGTGCAGCTGCCCGCCCACACCAACCCCGACCGCAAGCGCGCCGGCCAGATGCCCCCCGGCTGCGACTGTGCCCGCGTGGTGCTGGGCAAGATCTACCCCAACCAGTGCCAGCTCTACGGACGCGCCTGCACACCCCGCAACCCCATCGGACCGTGCATGGTGTCCGACGAGGGCGCCTGTCGGATCTGGTGGGCCACCGGGGTGCGCGAACCCGCCACCACGGCACCGCAGGCCTGAACCGATCGATGCCGTCGAGTCGGCGTTGCGCTGTCGCCGGTGACCAGGCCCGCGAGCTGCTGGTGGGTGGACAGGTGCAGGGCGTGGGATTCCGTCCATTCGTTTTTCGACTGGCCCACGAGCTGGGTCTTACCGGCTGGGTACGCAACGAAGTGGGGCGGGTGCGTATCCGCCTGCAAGGACCCGCTGCCGCCCTGGACGGCTTCGAAGCCCGTGTGCTGCAGGACGCGCCCGCCATCGCCCGTCCCCGGCTGCTGGCCAGCCGCACCGCCCCGACCGGCAAGCCCGGCGATTTCCGCATAGAACCCAGCGCCGCGGGACCGGACGCCGACATCCACGTCCCGCCCGACTACTTCACCTGCCCCGACTGCCTGCGGGAAATGAACGACCCGGCCGACCGGCGCTATCGGTATCCGTTCATCAACTGCACCCAATGCGGACCCCGCTATACCCTGATCCGCGCCCTGCCCTACGACCGGCCCAATACCACCATGGCCGACTTCGAGCTGTGCCCGGACTGCGCCCGGGAGTACCGCAACCCGCTGGACCGGCGCTTCCACGCCCAGCCGGTGGCCTGTCCCGCCTGCGGACCGCACCTGATCTTCCTGCGTCCCGGCACCGAAGCCATAGACGACACCCCGGCGGCTCTGGACGCCTGCGTGGATGCATTGCGCAGCGGAGCGGTGGTCGCCGTCAAAGGCATCGGCGGCTACCACCTGCTGTGCGACGCAGCCGACGAGGCGGCGGTGGCGCGCCTGCGCAGCCGCAAGCGCCGGCCCCACAAACCCCTGGCGGTAATGGTGCCGGCGCGGGGCGAGGACGGTCTGGCGGCCGTTCGCGAATTGGCCGAACCGGACGGGACCGCTGAAGGTCTGCTGGCTTCGCCCATGCGCCCCATCGTGCTGGTGCCTCTGCGTGCCCACGCTCCGCTGGCGCCATCCATCGCACCGGGTCTGTCCGAGGTGGGACTGATGCTACCCTACAGTCCACTGCACCATCTGCTGCTGGACGGCTTCGGCGGACCGCTGGTGGCCACCTCGGGGAACGTCAGCGGCGAACCGGTGCTCACTGACGCGGACGCGGCCGAGCAACGCCTCGCGCGGGTTGCCGATGCTTTCCTGCACCACAACCGCCCGATTCAGCGCCCGGCCGATGACGCCGTGTTCCGACCCATCGCCGGTCGGGCACGGCCCCTGCGCCTGGGCCGCGGGGCGGCCCCCCTGGAACTGGAGCTGCCCTTCGAACTGGACCGCCCACTGCTCGCCGTGGGCGGTCACATGAAGGCCACGGTGACACTGGCGTGGAAGCGCCGCGCGGTGGTCTCGCCCCATATCGGCGATCTGGGCACACCCCGCAGCATGGCGGTGTTCGAACAGGTGATCGCCGACCTGCAGGATCTTTACGGCGTGCGTGCCGAGCGCATCGCCTGCGACGCCCACCCCGGATACCAGAGCAGCCGCTGG
>DATFML010000202.1:0-5453 GCA_035266965.1 Gammaproteobacteria bacterium | reverse complement strand
GTTGCCGATCTGCGGGCCACCGGCGGCATCTACACCGCGCCAGGCTACGGCGGCGTCAACGCCGTCGCGCATTCGCTGCAGCTGCACGCCCACGGCGACATCGGCAGCACGGTGTCACCCCTGCAGGTGGACGTGGGCAGTCTGACCGCTGATGCGGCGGCCGGCGGTGTCTGGATCGATGCCCTGAGCGATCTGATTGCGCCTGCAATACAAAGTGCCGGTCCGGTCAGCCTGATGGGTGATGGCAAGCTCGATTTCGGGGCCATCAAGACAGGCGGTTCCCTGGCGCTCGCGTTTGGCGGTGACGTTCGCGGGCATAGCCTGCAGAGCGCAGGCCGGCTCAGTCTGCAGGGCGGGGGGAATCTCAGTTTTGAACGTATCAGTGCCGGTGGCACGGTGGCCCTGAACATTGCCGGCAGCGTCACCGGCCAGTCTCTAAACGTGAACGGTCTGGCCCCGTCGGGCGGTGCCTACAGCGGGCCCGACGCGACCCTGGACGTGAGCGGCGACCTTGTGTTGCCGCAGATTGCGGTTCCCCGCGGTTTGAGCCTGCATGCAAGCAACATCGATGCCGGCGTCAGGCAGTCCGGTGGTATGCCGCCGCTGCATCTGGAGGTCACCGGCCGGGGCGGCGCTGAAGCCCGCAACGTGTCGCTTCAGGTCCGCGCCCCCAACGGCGTGAGCTTCGACCACCTGAGCGGCGCTCAGGTGGACGTCGCAACGAACGCCCAGCGCGTCGATGTCCTGCGCGGCCATATTTCCAATACCTTCGACCTCACCACCGCGTCCCAGTCGCTGGTGATGCACAACCAGGACATCAGTCCGGTGCCGGCGGGTGTCCAGCTCTATCAACCGAGCCATGACTTCTGGCTGCGTCAGGACGGCACGTTCACCGACACCAACGGTTACGTGCTGCGCTTCGGAGTCGGCACCGGTGTGCGCGTGCCCAATTTCGTCGCGCAGCACATCGACGTGAACCCGCAGGTGGCCGGCTCCGGGGCGACGCGCCATGGCGAGCGCACCGAGAAGACGCTGGGTTCGGCGATGGCGCTGCTGCTGACCGGTGCGCCGCCCATGCCTGAAGGACATCCCATGCCCGGGCCTGTCGCCGCGGTATCCGGCCCTGCGGTGAACTTGGTCGACGACCACCGCGGCGGTCCGGCCGCCGACCGGTAGCACGGCGGGCCGACCCATTCCGACCTTCGACGGGGGAACCTTGAAGCGAACCATCACGCACAGGCGCTGGCGCCTGCCGAGGCGACTGACGGGCGCAATAATGCTGACGGCCGGTGCCGCGACCGCCGCGCCGGTGCCGTCCCAGCTCAACCCGGGCGCCTTGCAGCAACAGCAGCTGCAAAGACAACGGCAGCTGGAACGCCGCAAGCAGCAGCCCCGTGCTCAGGAGCCCGTCATCTACGGCTCCCGACCGTCGACAGGCACTCCAGGGGGACCGCCCGGGCCGCATTTCATGCTGCGCGGCGTGGAATTCAACCGTTCCCACTTTCTCAGCAAGAAGACACTGACGCGTATCGCCAGGTCCTATGTAGGGCACGAGGTGGACTTTGCCGACCTGCGACGGCTGGTGGCCAGCATCAACGGGCTTTACCGCCGCCGTGGCATCATCACCGCCCAGGCCGTGCTTCCGCCCCAGAAAATCCACGCAGGAGTGGTGCGCATCCGGCTTGTGGAGGGCCGGGTGGGAAAGGTTTCCCTCAAGGGCAATACGTTTACCCGCAACGGCTACATTCTCGATCGAGTGCACTTGAGACGGGGGACGGTGGTGGACGTGGCGCAGCTGCGTGATTCGCTGGTCTACTTCAACCGCACCAACGACATCGATCTGAAGGCCACCCTGCGCCCCGGTGCACGCTTCGGGTTGACCGATGTGCTTCTGCAGGCCCAGGAACCGCCCCGCTACCGACTGCAGGTGTTTGCGGACAACGAAGCGCCGGCAAGCACCGGCCGCAACGAAATCGGCGCCTACCTGCAGGTCCACGGCCTGGCGGGTATGGGGGACCGGCTGAATCTGTATTTGACCAAATCCCGCGGCGCAACCAACGGCAACCTTTCCTACAGCATCGCCGTCAACCGTGCCGGCGGGCGCGCAGGTCTGAGCTACGCGCGCAACAGCATCCATGTCATCGACGGCGCTTACCAGCCTCTCGACATCACCGGCAACTCCCGCACACTGCTGGCGAGCTATTCGCAGCCGCTGAAGGTGGCCGGACCCTGGAAGATCACCGCCGCAGGCTCTCTGTCCCGGACGGTCTCCAAGACTTACCTGGCCGGGGTGTTCTTGAGTGACACCCGGGTGGACAAGCTCGCGTTGGGGCTGACGGTTGAAAATCTCTCCCGTATTCAGTATTGGACACTGACCCAGACGTTGGCTCCGGCCAGGGCCCATGAAGCCGTGTCCGACCGGCATCTGATGCTCTACGACGGCACCGGGCGTTGGCTGCGGCGGCTGAACGCCCGCTGGTCCGTGGTGGCGGACGGGGGCTGGCAGTACACGGGACAACAGAACCTGCCCGCTTCGGAGCTGTTTCAGATCGGCGGTGCCACCACGGTGCGGGGCTACCGGCAGGGCATCGTGGCCGGCGACAAGGGCTATTACCTGGATCTCGAGCTCCACCGACGCCTGCCGTGGAGTCTGGACGGCTTTACGTTCGTCGATACCGGCGCCGTCTATACTCGCAGTGCGTCGCGGACCTCGATTACCGGTGCCGGAGTCGGCGTCTCCTGGAACTGGAAGCGTCGGGTTACGCTGGATGCCGATGTGGGTTATGCCGTCAACCGTGTCATTCCCAATCAGGACAGTTATCGGTTCGACGTACGCCTGACGGTTCATTTTGCCCGTTGAGGGGTGCTGTGCCACCCCGACAATAACGTTCACGAGGTCCATGCATGACAACGATGCTTTTCTACGAGCGGCTGGTGCCCCTCAGCGGCGAGACTCACCGCGGGCTGCGCCTGAAGGCCAATACGGGGGATTTCACTTTTGCGGCCGCCATCAACTCCGTTCCGCTGGCAGGCGTTGAGTTTCAGGAAGCGGCGCGGGACTATCCGATCATCTTCACGGGCACCGGTGCCGACACCCTTGCGGTGGCGCTGCTGGGTCTGAAAAACGGTCGCAATCTGTATCTTGGGGAGAGCGGCGGCTGGTTGCCCAACGCTCATGTGCCGGCGTTCGTGCGCCGCTATCCTTTCGCCCTGGCCCGCGACGGCGAAAGCGAGGACTTCACCGTGTGTATCGACGACAGCCACGGGGGCTTCGACACCGAAAGCGGCGAGGCGTTGTTCGACGAGCAGGGCGAGCAGACCGACTTCCTGCGCCGGTGCATCGCCTTTCTGACCGAATACCAAAGCCACCTGGATCGCACCAAGGCCTTCGCGGCCCGCCTCGACGAGCTGGGCCTGCTCCAGAGCCGGGAACTGCAGGTGGCCGGACCGCAGGGCCAGTCCTTCGTGCTTCGCGACCTGCGCGTTGTGGATGAGCGCAAGCTGGCCGAGTTGGACGATGCCACCGTGCTGGAGTTGTATCGTTCGGGGGCACTGAGTTGGATCTACGCGCACTTGGTGTCCATGGGTAACGTGGGACCACTGGTAGCGCGTGCCGAGCCCTGGCGCTGAGAGGCCTTCACTCGGTCCCGCGCCGGTGTTTGCCTTGGCGTGATATTTGATCCCTCCGATCGTTTTCGAATGCGGCTATTCTTGTTTGAAACCCGGCACAGTAAACCGGGCGACACCGGCCAGCGCAGTCGCGAATCCGTGGACTTCCGCACCGTGCTGCAGTGACAGTACCGCAGGCTTTCCAGCGACGCACCGTTCTTCCATGTGGAGTTCGGTACCGGGCCTGCGTCGGTATCGGCAACGGCAATCGAAAGCCGGCGCCTTTCCATCGCGTTTCAGTTCGGCAGCCACACCGGTCTCGGTCTGCGCTTCGGTCCCCATTATCGTTTCGAAGTGGCCTGCCGGCTGATGGGCGATTCCAGTGCCGACATCAAACGCCCTGACGACGGCGTGACCTTCAGCGTATTGGAGGTGGCAGGTCTTTCTAAACATGGGCGTCGGCGCAGCGGTCGCGGCTGTGCCGCCCGGGCTGGCCGCAGTGTCGGGGCGGCCGTTGACTATCCTGATGTCGATATGACCGCCTTCGCGATGAATGGTGGTCTGGATTTGCGACCCTCCGGATACGGCGAGTGGACCGCCGGCGGTGTGCCGTTCGGATAGTCCGATCGCTCCAGGATACGGGATATCCGCGGCATTTGGGTTGCTTCTGGCGGTGGCGAGTGGCCGAGGCGTCGACCCGGTCAGGCTTCCCTGCAAGCCGATTCTCCTGTCGTTCATAGGGGTTGGGTTTTTCGAAAAACATACATTGCCGTTTTCTGCAGTAGTTCGTGGTCCGGATTGAGACTATGCTCGCGGTGCTGAACGCTATTGCGGCGACTGCGGCGTCGTCGCTGTCGCGACTGCGGGGGCCGGAGGAGTCATTTGATGCAGGGAGCAGCGCCCGCTCGCATCGGTGCGCAGACCGTCTGGTGGGCATTGGCCGTTTGGCTGCTGCTGATGGTGGTGGCAGGGCTTGTCGCCTGGGTGCTGTATCGAACCCAGGTGGGCGCCAACCGTTCGGTTACCGAGGTGACCCAACAGCGCCAGATCGAGCTCGCTGCGCAGACCATAGGTTCGGACCTGGCCGCGGTCCGGTCGGATCTGCTTTACCTTTCCGACCAGCCGCTGCTGAAGCACTGGCTGGACACCGGGGCGAAGCCGGCGCGCCGGGAGCTTGCGGCCGATTATCTGGATTTCATCCGCCGCAAGCACGACTACGATCAGCTGCGCTTCATTGACACCCAGGGGCGTGAAAAGGTCCGGGTCAACTGGAACCGCGGGCACCCGGCCATTGTGCCGGCCGGTGCGCTGCAGGACAAAGCCGGTAGCTATTACGTGCGAGACAGCCTGCGCCTGCAACGCAATGCCGTTTATGTCTCGCCCTTCGACCTCGATGTCGAGCACGGCAAGATCGAGTCCCCGCCAAAGCCGATGATCCGGTTCGCAACTCCGGTGTTCGACAGCCGCGGGCGCAAACGGGGTGTTGTGGTGCTGAACTATCTCGGTCAGCGCATATTGGACCAACTGCAGCGAATCGGTGCCCAGGGAGCGGGGGCGGTGTGGCTGCTCAACGACCACGGCTATTGGTTGTTGGGCCCCCGGAAGGCGGACGACTGGGGCTTCATGCTCCCGGGCCGTGCCAACATGACGTTCGGTCACCGCTATCCCGGTGCCTGGCGTGCCATCTCTTCGGCGACCGCCGCCGGCGCCATAATCACCTCTGGCGGTCTGTTCACTTACCGCAAGATCGCGCCAAGTTCGTCCTCGGCGCCCGTCGTGGGCGATGGGCCGGCGGGCGGACGCCGGTGGATTCTGGTCGGCCACGTACCGCCCGCTGTGTTGTC
>DATFML010000201.1:0-6385 GCA_035266965.1 Gammaproteobacteria bacterium | reverse complement strand
CAAGATCCACACCGATTCCCGGACCAAGCTGATCACCGTGCTGATCTACATGAACCCGCCGTGGGAATCCGAAGGCGGGCGCCTGCGACTGCTGGGCAGCCCCCACCTGGAAGATGCCGTCGCCGAGGTGCCGCCGGAGGCGGGTACCATGCTCATCTTCCGGCGTTCGGACAATTCCTGGCACGGTCACTATCCCTTCCAGGGCCGGCGCCGCGCCCTGCAGATGAACTGGGTCACCGACCAGTCGGTGGTGGACCGCGAGCTCAAGCGCCATAGCTTCTCGTCCCTGCTCAAGACGCTCAATCCCTTCCGCCAGCGGGCGGGCGAAAAGGACGCGGCCTATCGCCTGAGCGCCGCCCCGGTGGTCCGATGACGGCATCGACCCAACGCGGTCTGAACATCCAGACCTTCAGCAACAAGCAGGGCGGCAATGCCCTGTTCAAGGCCCTGGGTCACCCCCTGGCCGCCGCGCCGGCGGCCGAGCTGGTGCAGCGGCTGGCTGACGGGCCGGTGGCGGTTTACGATCCCCTCGGCCAGTTCGAGCCCTTCGCCCAGTTCTACGACATGTCGGGCTGGGATCTGCAGACCTGCTACGTACAGGACTTCGAGGACCTGCAGCGCGCCCCCCTGGGCCATGCCGCCCGGCCCATCACCGACATCGGCCGCGACCCGAAACCGCGCCATCTGCTGGTGGCGGCCTTCGACAGCGAGCGTTTGGTGGATCATGTCCGCCATCTGGTGCCCGCCGGCGTGGAGGTGGCCAGCCTGGATGCCCTGCGCATTCCCCAGGCCATGCTCACCCGTCCGCGGCGCTATCTCGATCCCCTGAACTTCGCCACCAACTTCGGCCTGCTGCGGGACGGCGACGGCCACCACACCCGCATCACCCTGTGCAACTACTGGTCCGGCTACGGCGCCGATGCGCCGCGTTTGTGGCTGCGCCTGTTCGACGGCGAGGGGCAGGTGCTGGCGGATTGGGAACAGGAGCCGGCCGCCGCCGGCGCCACGGTGTGCATCGACAGCCGCGACGTGCGCGAGCGCTTCGGGTTGGGGGAATTCACCGGCTCCCTGTTCATCCATGCCCTGGGCATCGCCGGGCACGACGTGGTGAAGTACGCCCTGGACACCTACGGCGATGACGACACGGTGCTGTCCTGCACCCACGACGCCAACGCCTGGCCGGCGGACTTCTATGCCGGGCTGCCTGCGCCGCAAGCCGACGAATCGGTGCTGCTGTGGATCCAGAACAGCCATCCGCTGACCGTGCCGCCCGGCGGCATCGGCCTGAGCCTGATGGGCTCGGATGAGGTGCGCACCCTGGACGAAGCCATCCCGCCCTACGGCACCCGTGCCCTGGACGTGGCGGATCTGTTTCCCGAAGCGCGCTGGCCCGCTCAGCTGGAAGTGCATGCCGGCAAGTACTTCGTGCGCCCGCGCTACGAGGTCTGCGACGCCGCCAACGGCCGGCGGCGCATCGCCCACGCCAACGTGGAGCGCGTCGATCTCGAACCCGATCCCAACCTGCCGCGTCTGGGTGAATGGCTGGGCAAGGGCTATCTGCTGCCGGCGCCCATCCTGCCCACCGGGCAGTGGAGCACCGAGGTGCTGCCCACGCCCATGGCCACCGATCAGCACGAGCTGCCCATCGCCCTGGTGTGCTACGACGCCTGCGGCGAGACCGTGGCCCGCCTGCCCCTGGGCCGGCTGCCCCGGGGCGGCTGCACGGCGGTGAGCATCGACGAATTGCTGGCCCGGGCCGGCGCCGGACTGCCCAGCGGCTACGGCCATCTGGAGGTGCAGTACGATTTCCGGGACGGCGGCGAGGCCGACGGCTGGCTGCACGCCCTGTTCCGCTATCGCCAGCGGGGCAGCGGCCATGGGGCCGAAAGCAGCTTCGGCGCCCATGTCTACAACGTGCCTCTGACCTATAGGGGCGAGCCCCAGTCCTACGCGGGCCGCCCGCCGGGGCTGAGCACCCGGCTGTTCCTGCGCCTGGGCCCGGCCGCCGGCGACACCTTGTGCCACCTGATCTATCCGGCCTCCGGCCAGTGGCACGACACCTCCCGCACCCGCCTCATCCTGCACGACGGCCGGGGCAACGAGATCGCCGCCCGGGACGTGAGCATCCCCCGCAGCGGCTCGCTGCTGTGGCGCTACAACGAGACCTTCGAGGCCGACGAGCGCCGCCGGGCCGGCGAGGGCGCCTATGTGCTGATCCGCGACACGACCTGCCGGCTGTTCGGCTACCACGGCCTGGCGCTCGGGGATAGCGCCTTCAGCCTGGATCACATGTTTGGCTTCTGAGCGGGCCATGGTCGAGGGCATGCATGCTTCGCTGCAGCCCGCCCCGTCGCACCGTCCCGATCCGAGTTCATGGAACACCCGCTGACGGTCATGCAGCTGCTGCCGGCGCTGCACAGCGGCGGCGTGGAGCGCGGCACCCTGGACGTGGGCGCCGAGCTGGTGCGCCGCGGCCATCGCTCCATCGTGGTCGCCGCCGGCGGGGGCATGGAGCGCGAGCTGGTGAACGCCGGCAGCGAGCATATTTCCTGGCCCATCGGCCACAAGTCCCTGCTGACCCTGCGCTGGGTGCGGCCCCTGCGCCGGCTGCTGGTCGAGAAGCATGTCGACATCCTGCACCTGCGCTCACGGCTGCCGGCCTGGGTGGGCTACCTGGCCTGGCGGGGGCTTGACCCGCAGAGCCGTCCCCGCCTGGTGACCACCGTGCACGGCTTCTATACCGTCGGGCGCTACAGTGCGGTCATGACCCGCGGGGAGCGGGTCATCGCGGTGTCGGAATCGGTGCGCGACTACATCTTCGCCAACTACCCCGCCGTGCCCCATGAGCGGGTCACCGTGATCCACCGCGGTGTGGACACCGATCGTTATCGATTCGGCTACCGTCCTTCCCGGGACTGGATGGGTGCCTGGTACGGCCGTTATCCGCAGCTTCGGGACAGGTTCGTGGTGACCCTGCCCGCGCGGGTCACCCGCTGGAAGGGGCAGCTGCACTTCATCGAGGTGATCGCCGGGCTCAAGCGCCGCGGGCTGCCCGTGCACGGCCTGATCGTGGGGGGCACCCATCCGCGCAAGCACGCCTTTCTCCACGAGGTGGAACGGGCCATCGCCGCGGCGGACCTTGGGGACACCATCACCCTGGTCGGCCATCGCAGCGACCTGCGCGAGGTGCTGGCCGCCTCCGACGTGGTGCTGTCCCTGTCCACCGACCCCGAGGCCTTCGGGCGCACCACCATCGAAGCCCTCAGTCTGGGCATACCGGCCGCCGGCTACGACCACGGCGGCGTGGCCGAGCAGCTGCGCGCGGTGCTGCCCCAGGGTCTGGTGCCGGTGGGCGACCGCCAGGCCATGGCCGAATTGCTGGCCGGCTGGTACCAGTCCCCGCCGGCGGTGCCCTCGTCCCATCCGTTCAGCCTGCGCGCCATGCTGGACGCCACCCTCGGGCTCTACGAAGACTTGGCGGCGAGCCGGTACCCTGCCGCGTCCGGCCCGCCGGAGGCTCGCCAGGGATGACGACAGGCCAGGATCGCGCACAGGGCGGCCAGGGCACCATTGCCGTGCTGCTGCCCCGCCGCGAAGTCTTCGCTGCGGCGGGGGCCGGCGCCGTCAGTATCTGCGTGCGCAACATCTGCTCGGCAAGCGTGTACCGCGACCGCACGGTCGTGCTCGGTGAGCCCGTGCAGACGCCTTTCGGGGAGCTGGCCTACCAGCCCGTCTCTCCCGCCCGGTGGCTGCCGGGCAGTCGCACCTCCCGCTACCTTGCCGGTGCCGTGCGCCTGCTGCGGCGTATGAACCCGGCCGTCGTCGAAGTGCACAACCGGCCCCAGTACATCAAGCCCCTGCGCCGCCGGCTGCCCGGTGTGGCACTGCTGCTGTACCAGCACAACGACCCCAGGGACACCAAAGGCATGGCGTCGCCGGCGGCGCGGCGCCGGCTGATCGAGCGGGTGCAGGCGGTGGTGTGCGTGAGCGAATACATTCGATCCTGCATGCTCGACGGTCTGGAGGACTATCCGGGACGCGACAAGGTGCACGTCAGCCTGAACGGCATCGACACACGCCGTTTTGCGGCGCCGCCCGATCACGAAAGGCAGCGAACGGTGGCGTTCGTCGGGCGGGTGATCCCGGACAAGGGCGCATTGTTGTTCGCCCAGGCGGTGCGTGCGGCCCTGCCGGCGCTTCCCGAATGGCGCGCCGTGTTGGTGGGTTCGCACTGGTTCGGCACCTCGTCCCACATGACGGATTTCGAGCGCGCGGTGATGGGTCACATACAGGCACTTGGCACCCAGGGCGAGATCACCGGTTATCTGCCCCACGATCAGGTGATGGCGCGCCTGCAGCAGGCGCAGATCGCCGTGGTGCCGTCGCTCTGGGACGATCCGTGTCCGCTCACCGCCATCGAAGCCATGGCCAGCGGATGCGCCCTGATTACCACCGCCCGCGGCGGCCTGCCGGAAGTGGTGGACGATGCGGGCTGGGTGCTGAAGGCACCGACCGCCGATGCCCTGGCCGAGGCGATACGCACGCTGGCGACGGACGCCGACAAGCGCTCGGCCTATCAGCAGGCCGCGCGGTCGCGGGCGGAACAGGTGCTGGACATCCGGGCCGTCAGCGCGCGCTTGGACCGGATTCGCGAGGCTCTGCTCTGACTCCATCCATCGGGGCTTCGGCCCTAGCGTCCCCACGGCTGGGTGACGGAAGCCGTTCCGGGCTGGAAAGCCGACGACTCCATGCAGCCTGCCGACCCCTCCATTGCACCAGCCGATTGCAGGCCTGCCTGGAGGTGGGTGACAAAACGGATGAACTTGCACTGGGGCGTTAAGGGCCGAGTGATCCGTTTGTATCCGGTCAGGGCCTCATCCGAGCCCCGGCTTGTGAAGGCACGCCTGTGCCCGCCCTTGCTCGCCCCATCCCTGAGCTCAACCCGCTGCGGAGGTCAACGCTTCCTTCCAGAGCGGCGTCCAGCCGGACCTCGACTGTATCAGCAGCTCGGAAGCTGGCGAAACAGGTCTGTTAACGGACCGGCCCGATGTTGCGGACTGAAACAGGCTGACCAAGTGTTGGGAACTACACTGGTATTTGCGCACCGAAGTGCGGCCGGGAGGACTCGGCGGGTCGGGTTGATCAGTACCAGGGTTGGCTCGAAGCCATTTCCTTGCACTGTTGTAGCACTTCCTCCGGCTCGAGGCGGCTCAGATCGTCGACTTTGAGCCAGGATGCGTTCGGTCCCACCGGTGCGGACATGGATGGATCGGTGTCCGGTCCCATCAGCATGAGTGTCGGTGCACCGCAGCGCGCCGCCAGGAACACGGGCCCGGTGTCGTTGCCCACCACCATCGAGGCGGCGCTGAACAGCCCGGCGAGCCTGGGCAGCGGTGTCTTGCCGATGAGATCCAGGGTGCCCGGTGTGCGGGCGACAATGGCATCGGCCGCGGCCCGATCGGCCTGCGTCCCCGCCACCGCGGGTTGAAAGCCCGCTTCCAGAAGCAGGCCCGCCAGCTCGCCGTAGCGTTCGGCCGGCCAGCGTTTGCTGGGCTTGGCGGGCGAGCAGCCCGGCACCAGCACGGCCAGTCGGTCCGGCCATGGCTCCGCGGCGCCCTTCAGCCAATCCAGTGACGCCTGCGTCGCCGGACAGCCGCCGAGCTCCGCCGCCCGCAGCATGCGGTCGCGGTTGTTGATCCCCTCCATGGCTGGCAGCCGATGGGAGGCCCCACGCGCCGTGCCGACAAACTCGGCACCGGTCCAACGGATGATGAAGCGGAAATAGCGCGCCGTGCGGCCCGAACACTGGAAGTCGTAGATCCGTGACCAACCCGCCGTCAGAAGCCTGAAGAGGCGCCAGTGGTCGGCGACGTGCAACAACCCCGCGCGCGGATCGACCACCACCTCATCGAACCAGGGCATCAGCCGCGCCGGATCAGCGAACGGCGGCGACGTCATCAGCACCAGCCGATCGTCGGGGTGGCCCGCCCTCAGGCTCGCACAAGCATCAAACGCCTGGACGATATCCCCAAGGGCCCCGTGCTTGATCACCAATATGGATCGCTTCGCCATGGGCCCGGATTATACCTGCACATTGCCGGGACAAGCCCGCGTACCGGTTCGGTGACATGAAAACCTGAGAGCCACGGAATCCACGGAACCCACGGAAAAGCTAAAAAATGCGCCGCGGAAAACACGGAAAGCACGGACAAATGAATGTTCGTGACGCGCAATGTGATAAACGTAGGGTGCAATAAGCGCAGCGCATTGCACCAAGCGTTAGCCAACCCACCACCCTCCGGCGCAATGCCCTTCGGTTATTGCGCCCTCGCACTCGCCGCCGACGCACGAGTCTGATGCAACGGGCGTTGCCTATCGCACCCTA
>DATFML010000200.1:0-4454 GCA_035266965.1 Gammaproteobacteria bacterium | reverse complement strand
TGGGCCACGGCCTCGGCCAGCTCGGCCTGGGCGCGGGCATAGTCGAAGTCCGCCTTCCTGTCGGTGAGCTGGCGCTCGGCTTCGGCCTTGGCTTCCAGGGCGGCGGCCTCGTCCAGGTCCCGGGCCCGCAGGGCGGTATCCGCCAGCACGGTCACCACATGGGGCTGCACCTCCAGCATGCCGCCGGACACGAAGAAGAACTGCTCCTTGCCGTCCGGCGTCTGCACGCGCACTTCGCCGGGCTTGAGCCGGCTCAGCAGTGCGCTGTGGCGGGGGGCGATGCCCACCTCGCCCATTTCCGCGGGCGCGAACACCATGCTCACCACGCCGGAGAAGATCTCCGCCTCGGCGCTCACGATGTCGCAGTGCATGGTCATTGCCATAACTGTACCTCAAACCGCAGCGGCGGGCCGCGCAGCCTTTACAGGGTTTTTGCCTTCTCCACCGCTTCGTCGATGGTGCCCACCATGTAGAAGGCCTGCTCGGGCAGGTGATCGTACTCGCCGGCCACGATGCCCTTGAAGCCCCGGATGGTCTCCTTCAGCGACACGTACTTGCCGGCGGCGCCGGTGAACGCCTCGGCCACGAAGAAGGGCTGGGACAAAAAGCGCTGGATCTTGCGGGCCCGGGCCACCACCAGCTTGTCCTCCTCGGACAGCTCGTCCATGCCCAGAATGGCGCTGATGTCGCGCAGCTCCTTGTAGCGCTGCAGGGTGCCCTGCACCGCGCGGGCGGTGTCGTAGTGATCCTGGCCCACGGTCAGCGGATCGAGCTGGCGGGAGGTGGAATCGAGGGGATCCACCGCCGGGTAGATGCCGAGCTCGGCAATCTGGCGGGACAGCACCAGGGTGGCGTCCAGGTGGGCGAAGGTGGTGGCGGGCGAGGGATCGGTCAGGTCGTCCGCCGGCACGTACACCGCCTGGATGGAGGTGATGGAACCGGTCTTGGTGGAGGTGATGCGCTCCTGCAGGGCGCCCATCTCCTCGGCCAGGGTGGGCTGGTAGCCCACCGCCGAGGGCATGCGCCCGAGCAGGGCGGACACCTCGGTGCCGGCCAGGGTGTAGCGGTAGATGTTGTCCACGAAGAACAGCACGTCGCGGCCTTCGTCGCGGAAGAACTCGGCCATGGTGAGACCGGTGAGCGCGACGCGCAGGCGGTTGCCCGGGGGCTCGTTCATCTGCCCGTACACCAGCGCCACCTTGTCGAGCACCTCGGAGTCGGTCATTTCATGGTAGAAGTCGTTGCCCTCGCGGGTACGCTCACCGACGCCGGCGAACACCGAGTAGCCGGCGTGCTCGATGGCGATGTTGCGGATCAGCTCCATGAGGCTGACGGTCTTGCCCACGCCGGCGCCGCCGAACAGACCCACCTTGCCGCCCTTGGCGAACGGGCAGATCAGGTCGATGACCTTGATGCCGGTTTCCAGCAGCTCCACGGCCGCCGCCTGCTCGGCGAAGCTGGGAGCGGCGCGATGGATGGGCCAGCGCTGCTCGGCGCCCACGTCGCCCTTCTCGTCCACCGCCTCGCCCAGCACGTTCATGATGCGGCCCAGGGTCTTGGTGCCCACCGGCACCGAGATGGGCGCGCCGGTGTTGAGCACGTGCAGGCCGCGGCGCAGGCCGTCGGTGGAGCCCATGGCGATGGTGCGTACCACACCGTCGCCGAGCTGCTGCTGCACCTCCAGAGTGAGCCCCGCGTCCTCGACGTTGAGGGCGTCGTATACCTTGGGCACGGAGTCGCGGGGAAACTCCACGTCCACCACGGCGCCGATGATTTCTACGATGTTGCCCGAACTCATGTTGCTGTCCTCTTGGGATTCCAGATTCTTGGCCGCAGGCCCGTCGCCCCCGGCGGAAAACATGTCCAGCTGCATGGCGGCCCTGTCGCGCTGCCGCAGCCTAGACGGCCGCGGCGCCGCCCACGATCTCGGAGATCTCCTGGGTGATGGCCGCCTGGCGGGCCTTGTTGTAGACCAGCTGCAGCTCGTCGATCAGGTTGCCGGCGTTGTCGGAGGCGGCCTTCATGGCCACCATGCGGGCCGCCTGCTCCGAAGCGATGTTCTCCACCACGCCCTGGTAGACCAGGGATTCGATGTAGCGCTGCATCAGGGTGTCCATGACCGGCCGCGAGTCCGGTTCGTACAGATAGTCCCAGTGGTGGGCCAGATCCTTGATGGGATTCTCGCCCGGCTCCACCGGCAGCAGCTTGTCCACCTGCGGGCGCTGGGTCATGGTGTTGATGAAATCGTTGTAGGCCAGGTGCAGCTCGTCGATGCGCCCTTCGTCGAAGGCATCCAGCATCACCCGCACGCCGCCGATCAGGTCGTTGATGCCGGGGGCGTCACCCAGGTGGGTGGTCTGGGCCACCAGGTTGCCGCCCAGGCGCTTGAAGAAGGCGGCCGCCTTCTGGCCGACGATGCTGATGTCCACGTCCACATTGGCGTCGCGCCAGCGCTTCATGGCCGCCACCGCCTGCTTGAACAGGTTGATGTTCAGCCCCCCGCACAGGCCGCGGTCGCTGGAGATGATGATCAGCCCCACCCGCCTGACCTCCCGCTGCACCAGGTAGGGATGCTCGTATTCGGGATGGGCGTGGGCAAGATGATTGACCACGTTGCGCATCTTCTCGGCATAGGGCCGCGAGGCCAGCATGCGGTCCTGGGCCTTGCGCATCTTGCTCGCCGCCACCATTTCCATGGCCTTGGTGATCTTCTGCGTATTCTGGATGCTCTTGATCTTGGTTCGTATCTCTTTCGCGCCGGCCATAATGCTGTCTGCCTGTGTTGGAACTGGACGGGGGCCGGCTCAACCGGCCCCGCTGTCATTGGCGGTCAATAGGCGTGATTGGCCTTGAAGTCCTCGAGCGCCTTGCGCAGTGCCTCTTCGACTTCGTCGTTGTAGTCGGCCGTTTCGTTGATGCGCTGCAGCAGATCGGCCTGGTTGGACTTCATGTAGGCGACCAGCGCCGCCTCGAAGTCCACCACCTTCTTGATGTCCACGTCGTCCAGGAAGCCTTCGTTGGCGGCGAACAGGGACACGGCCATCTCGGCCACCGACAGGGGCGAGTACTGCTTCTGCTTCATCAGCTCGGTGACGCGCTGGCCGCGCTCGAGCTGCTTGCGGGTGGTCTCGTCCAGATCGGAGGCGAACTGGGCGAAGGCCGCCAGCTCGCGATACTGGGCCAGGGCCAGGCGCACGCCGCCGCCGAGCTTCTTGATGATCTTGGTCTGGGCGGCGCCGCCCACGCGGGACACCGACAGACCGGCGTTGATGGCGGGGCGGATGCCGGCGTTGAACAGATCGGATTCCAGGAAGATCTGACCGTCGGTGATGGAGATGACGTTGGTGGGCACGAAGGCCGACACGTCACCGGCCTGGGTTTCGATGATGGGCAGCGCGGTCAGCGAACCGGTTTTGCCCTTCACCTTGCCGGCGGTGATCTTCTCCACCTCGGCCTCGTTGATGCGCGAGGCGCGCTCCAACAGGCGCGAGTGCAGATAGAACACGTCGCCGGGATAGGCTTCGCGGCCCGGCGGGCGGCGCAGCAGCAGCGACACCTGGCGGTACGCCCAGGCCTGTTTGGTGAGATCGTCATAGACGATGAGCGCGTCCTCGCCCTTGTCACGGAAGTACTCGCCCATGGCGCAGCCCGCGTAGGGGGCGATGTACTGCAGGGCGGCGGACTCCGAGGCGGCGGCGGCCACCACGATGGTGTGCTCCATGGCGCCGTGTTCTTCGAGCTTGCGCACCACCGCCGCGATGGAGGAGTTCTTCTGGCCCACCGCCACGTAGATGCATTTGATGCCGGTGCCCTTCTGATTGATGATCGCGTCCACCGCCACCGCGGTCTTGCCGGTCTGACGGTCGCCGATGATCAGCTCGCGCTGGCCGCGGCCGATGGGCACCATGGCGTCGACGGCCTTGAGCCCGGTCTGCACCGGCTGGTCCACCGACTGGCGGTTGATGACGCCGGGGGCGATCTTTTCGATGGGAGAGGTGGCGGCGGCTTCGATGGGACCCTTGCCGTCGATGGCCTCGCCCAGGGAGTTCACCACGCGCCCGAGCAGGGCGTCGCCCACCGGCACCTCCAGAATGCGGCCCGTGCACTTGACGGTGTCGCCTTCGGTGATGTGCTTGTAGTCGCCCAGGATCACGGCGCCGACCGAGTCGCGCTCCAGGTTCAGCGCCATGCCGTAGGTGTCCCCGGGAAACTCGATCATCTCGCCCTGCATCACCTCGGCCAGGCCGTGGATGCGGGCGATGCCGTCGGTCAGGCTGACCACGGTGCCTTCGGTGCGCGCTTCGGCGGCCGCCTCGAACTGCGAGATGCGGCTTTTGATCAGCTCGCTGATTTCAGTGGGATTGAGTTGCATTGTGTTGTCCTCTTCAATGGCTCAGGGCGGTGCCCAGACGGGCCAGCCGGCCCCGCACCGAGCCGTCGATGACCAGATCGCC
>DATFML010000199.1:0-9896 GCA_035266965.1 Gammaproteobacteria bacterium | reverse complement strand
GACCAATAATAGCCTTAACACCATGCAGATACTGATCAGCAACGACGACGGCTACCAGGCCCCGGGAATCCGCTGCCTGGCACAAGCGCTTGGCCGTATCGCGGCCGTCACGGTGGTGGCGCCGGACCGCGACCGCAGCGGCGCCAGCAATTCCCTCACTCTCGACCACCCCATGCGCGCCAGCCGCGCCGAGGACGGCTTCGTGCGGGTGGATGGTACGCCCACCGACTGCGTACATCTGGCCATTACCGGGCTGCTGGAGGACGAGCCGGACATGGTGGTCTCCGGGATCAATGCCGGCGCCAATCTGGGAGACGACGTGCTGTATTCCGGAACGGTCGCCGCCGCCATGGAGGGGCGCTTCCTGGGCCTGCCCGCGGTTGCCGTGTCCCTGGCTTCGTCCCAGCCCCAGCATTACGCCACTGCCGCGCAGGTGGCCGTGGAGCTGGTGGAACGGCTCAAGGCCGATCCCCTTCCCGCCGATACCATTCTCAACGTCAATGTCCCCGATCTGCCGTGGGAGGCCCTGGCGGGATGGCAGGCGACCCGCCTGGGGCACCGTCACAAGTCCGAGCCTGTGGTCAAGGCTCACGACCCCCGCGGACGTCCGATTTATTGGGTCGGCCCCCCCGGCGGGGAGCAGGATGCCGGTGCCGGAACCGACTTCCATGCGGTGCGCAACGGCGCTGTGTCCATTACCCCCATCCAGGTGGACCTCACCCGCTACGAAGCCCTGGAAAAGGTGGCCGGTTGGTTGCAAGGGCGCTGAAAGGGCCATGAAACGATGAATGCCGCGTCACGCCCGAGGGACGCCCTCACGCCGGGTGCGTCGACGCCCGCGAGCCCTGCCCCATGAGGTCCATGATCCACGGTATCGGCATGACTTCCCAGCGCACCCGCGACCGGCTGGTGGCGCGGCTGCGGGCGGCCGGGATCACCGACCCCGCCGTGCTGGAAGTGATCGGCAGCACGCCGCGGCACCTGTTCGTGGACGAGGCACTGGCCAGCCGCGCTTACGAAGAAACCGCTCTGCCCATCGGTCACGGGCAGACCATTTCCCAGCCGTACACGGTCGCCCGCATGAGCGAGCTGGTGCTCGGCGGGACGGTGCCGGAAAAGGTGCTGGAGGTGGGCACCGGTTCGGGCTACCAGTCGGCGGTGCTGGCGCGGCTGGTTTCCAAGGTCTACAGCGTGGAGCGCATCAACGCTTTGCTGGATCAGGCGCGGCAGCGGTTGCGCCTGCTGGGCCTGCGCAACGTGCGCCTGGCCCACAGTGACGGCAGCTGGGGTTGGCCCGAGATGGCGCCTTTCGACGCCATCGTGGTCACCGCCGGTTCCGCCGACATCCCGGAGGCGCTGCTCACCCAGCTTGCGTTGGGCGGGCGACTGGTCATGCCTGTGGGAACCCACGACGCCCAGCGACTGGTGGTGGTGACCCGTCGCGAAAAGGTCTATGAGCGGGAGGACCTGGACCGGGTCAGCTTCGTTCCCCTGCGCAACGGGGCCTCCTGAATGGGAATGTTCCAGCGGCTGTATGATCGGGTCATGGTGTGGGCACGCCATCCCCGCGCGCCCTGGTACCTGGCCGGCCTGAGTTTCGCCGAGGCATCGTTTTTTCCCGTTCCTCCGGATGTCATGCTGGCGCCCATGAGCCTGGCCAGGCCCGAGCGCGCCATGCGCTTCGCCCTGCTGGCGACCCTGGCGTCGGCGGCCGGTGGGCTGTTCGGTTACCTGATCGGGCACCTCGCGTTGGACGCGGTGGAACCGCTGATCCGCGATGCGGGCTACTGGTCGGGCTATCTGCGGGCCCGCGAATGGTTCCGGGAATGGGGTTTCTGGGCGGTGCTGGTGGCAGGCTTTTCGCCGGTGCCCTACAAGGTGTTCACCATCGCCGCCGGCAGCCTGGCGATGCCGCTGCTGCCCTTCGCGCTGGCCTCGGTGGTGGGGCGTGGGGCACGCTTCTTTCTGGTGGCGAGCCTGCTTGCCTGGGGCGGCCCGCGTATGGAACAACTGCTGCGAACCTATATCGAACGATTGGGATGGCTCATCGTGATCGCCAGCGTGGTTGGCTTTTTCGTGCTGCGGCGCTGATGTTCCCGGCGCGCGCACGCGCCGCCGGCGTGCTGGTGGCGATCGCGCTGCTGGTGAGCGCCTGCGGGGGGCCGCCGGTGCGTGCCCCGGTGGGCGATCTGTCCACCGGCGGAGGGCGGGTGAATGTCGTATCGCCGCCCCGTTCCGGCTACTACACGGTGCACAGCGGCGACACCTTGTACTCCATCGCCTGGCAGTACGGGGACGACTACCACGATCTGGCGCGCTGGAACGGGATCAGCGCACCCTACACCATCTATGTGGGCCAGCGCCTGCGACTGCGTCCGCCGCCCCCCGGGGGCAGAACCCCGGGGCGGACGGCTTCCCGTACCCGCCCGGAGCACGCCGCGGCGCCCCGCCGCAGGCCCCGATCCACGGCCCGGTATGGGCACCACAGTGCCGGTGCATTGCACTGGCAGTGGCCCACCAAGGGTCCCGTGATCCAGGGGTATGATCCTGAACAGATTGGGAAAAAAGGTATCACCCTGGGTGGGCGCATGGGCCAGCCGGTACGGGCGGCGGCAGGCGGACGGGTGGTCTACAGCGGGAGTGGACTTGTCGGATACGGTCGCCTTATCATCATTAAGCACGACAAGGATTACCTCAGTGCTTACGCGAACAACAGCAAGCTGCTCGTGAAAGAGGGTGACCGTGTGCGCAGGGGGCAGGTGATAGCCCGGATGGGAAGTTCAGGCATCAATCGGGTTGCGCTGCATTTCGAGATCCGCCGTGACGGCAAGCCGGTGAACCCGTTACGGTATCTGCCGAAGCGCTGATGCGGGATTGTCGCGTTCGGCGCGCGGTTGCATCAGCGGCGGATGTTCGGGAAGGTGGCAGTATCCGATCGAGGCCCAGGAGGTGGCGGGTGGCGAAACGTCGTACGCGCGGGCACGGCAGTAACAAGGAGATGGACGAGCAAATGGACATTGAACACGAAGAACTGGCGACCGAATCGGCAAACCCCGCACCGGCCCACGGCGGCGATGGTGACGGAAGCGGCGCAACCGAGCATCAGGTTTTCACACCGGGGGATTTCCCCGACGAGCACCTGGATGCCACACGGCTGTACCTGAGCGAGATCGGCTTTTCGCCGCTGCTCACTGCCGAAGAAGAAGTCTATTATTCCCGTCGCGCGCAGCGCGGCGAGGACAGTGCGCGCAAGCGCATGATCGAAAGCAATCTGCGCCTGGTCGTGAAGATCGCCCGGCGGTACATGAACCGCGGCCTGGCGCTGCTGGATCTCATCGAGGAAGGTAATCTGGGCCTCATCCGGGCCGTCGAGAAATTCGATCCGGAACGGGGCTTCCGCTTTTCCACGTACGCAACCTGGTGGATACGTCAGACCATCGAGCGGGCGATCATGAATCAGACCCGCACCATCCGGTTGCCCATCCACGTGGTGAAGGAAATCAACGTCTACCTGCGCGCCGCGCGTCAACTGGCCCAGCGACTGGATCACGAACCCACCGCCGAGGAAGTGGCCCATCTGCTGGACCGGCCCCTCGACGAGGTCAAGCGCATGCTGGGCCTCAATGAGCGGGTGACGTCCGTGGACGTGCCCATCGGCAAGGAATCGGAGAAATCCCTGCTGGACGCGATTCCGGATGAGAACAACCCCGATCCTTCCGAGGTTCTGCAGGACGACGATGTCTATGCCAATCTGGAAGAGTGGCTGGTCAAGCTCAATGACAAGCAGCGCGAAGTGGTGGAACGGCGCTTCGGACTGCATGGGCACAAGATCTCGACGCTGGAAGAGGTGGGCAACGAGATCGGTGTGACCCGGGAGCGGGTGCGTCAGATTCAGATGGATGCGCTGCGGCGTCTGCGCCAGATTCTGGAGAGCGAGGGATTCTCGCCCGATTCGTTGTTCAAGTGACCGGAGGCAGGGCGCTCAGATCATGAACAGGGCGGCGGCGACGTTGCGGTCCTCGGACAGCAGGATATTGTAGGTCCGGCAGGCTGCGGCGGTGTCCATGACCTCGACACCAATGCCCTGGGCCATGAGAGCGGCAGTGAAGCGGGGCGGAGGAAAAAGCTGCCGCCGGCCGGTGCCGATCAGAACGATTTCGGCGCCCAGTTCGGCCAACGCCGCCACGTGGCCTTCCTCCAACTCCTCGAAGGATTCCGGCGGCCACTCCCGCATCAGGCGATCGGGTGTGACCACGACGCTGGTGCGCACCACCTCCTGGTTGATGGTGAGCTCCCCATCGGCATAGGCGCGAATCACATTCGTGCCGGTGACGGTGTCCTGGGCGAATCGCATGGTGGCTAAGATAGCCCATCATCCAGGGCGCGTACAACGCCTGCCGATTGACAGTAAAACGCCCCCCCAGTAAGGTTTCGAGGTTTAGCCCGCATGTTCCATGCCGGCCGTGCATCCATCGTGTCGGCGCGGCGTCGGAGCGCCGCCGCGCTGCAGGGCCCGGCAGCGGGTTGCCGTGGCTTGCGGGACCGTTCGTGGCCACGGGGCCGGGGTGGCGGATTCCCGTCCCGTAGCTCGCATCTTGACCTGGATTAATAGGCGATCGCCAACTTGTTCGACGAATTTCCACGCATCAAGCGGCTTCCTCCCTATGTCTTCAACATCGTGAACGAGTTGAAGGCGAAGGCCCGCGCCCGGGGGGAGGATATCATCGATTTCGGCATGGGTAATCCGGACCAGCCGACACCCTCCCATATTGTCGACAAACTGGTCGAGGCCGCCCAGCGCACCGATACCCACCGCTACTCCCTGTCACGGGGCATTCCGCGTCTGCGCCGGGCCATCTGTCGGTGGTACCAGCGGCGCTATGACGTCGCCCTGGACCCCGATACCCAGGCCATCGTGACCATCGGATCCAAAGAGGGGCTGGCCCATCTGGCGCTGGCCACCGTGGGACCCGGCGACGCGGTGCTGGTGCCCAATCCGGCTTACCCGATCCATCCGTACGGCTTCGTGATCGCCGGTGCCGACATCCGCCATGTGCCTTTGACGCCGAATGTGGATTTCTTTGCGGAACTGGACAAGGCCATCAAGGACTCGTGGCCGCGTCCGAAGATGCTGGTGCTCAATTTTCCGGCCAATCCGACCACCCAGTGCGTGGATCTGGAGTTCTTCGAGAAGATCGTCGCCATCGCCCGGGAAAACGAAATCTGGGTGGTCCACGATCTGGCCTACGCCGATCTGGTGTTCGATGGCTACACCGCGCCGTCCATCCTGCAGGTGCCCGGTGCCACCGATGTGGCGGTGGAGTCCTATTCGCTGTCCAAGAGCTATAACATGCCGGGCTGGCGGGTGGGTTTCATGTGCGGCAACGAAACCCTGATCGCGGCCCTGGCGCGCATGAAATCCTATCTGGACTACGGCATGTTTACGCCCATTCAGGTGGCCGCCATCACCGCCCTGGAGGGCCCCCAGGACTGTGTGGCGGATATTGTCGCCACCTATCAAAGTCGCCGGGACACGCTGTGCGACGGCCTCAACAGCATCGGCTGGGCGGTGGAAAAGCCCAAGGCCACCATGTTCGTATGGGCACCCATTCCGGCGGCCTACCGCCACCTGGGTTCCCTGGAGTTTTCCAAGAAGCTGCTGGCCGACGCAAAGGTTGCCGTCTCGCCGGGCATCGGCTTCGGCGAGTACGGCGACGACCATGTGCGGTTCGGCCTGATTGAGAACGAGCACCGCACCCGGCAGGCGATCCGCGGGATCCGCGACATGTTCCGCCGGGATCAGAAACAGGCCGCTGGAATGGGGGAATAGATTTGTTGAAGCCGGTAAAAGTGGGTCTGCTGGGTCTGGGGACCGTCGGGGGGGGTACCATCAATGTCCTGCGCCGCAACGCCGAGGAGATCACCCGGCGCGCCGCGCGGGCCATCCACGTGACCCATGCCGCGGCCCGCGACCTGGAACGCTCGCGTATCTGCGATACCAGCGGCATCGAGCTGACCGACGACCCCTTCGCGGTGGTGGACCAGCCCGATGTGCAGATCATCCTGGAGCTGATCGGCGGCACCGAACCGGCCCGGGAACTGGTCATGCGCGCCATTGAAAACGGCAAGCATGTGGTGACCGCCAACAAGCACCTGATTGCCTTGTACGGCAACGAGATCTTCGCCGCGGCCCAGGAAAAGGGTGTGGTGGTGGCCTTCGAGGCGGCGGTTGCGGGCGGCGTCCCCATCATCAAGGCGATCCGCGAAGGGTTGACGGGCAATCAGATCGAATGGCTGGCCGGCATCATCAACGGCACCGGCAACTTCATTCTCACCGAGATGCGGGACAAGGGCCGCACCTTCGAGGATGTGCTGGACGAGGCCCAGCGCCTGGGCTATGCCGAGGCCGACCCCACCTTCGACGTGGAAGGCATCGATGCCGCCCACAAGCTGACCATCCTGGCCTCCATCGCCTTCGGCATTCCCCTGCAGTTCGAGAAGATCTATACCGAGGGCATCAGCCATATCACCCGGGACGACGTGAGCTACGCGGATCAGCTGGGTTATCGCATCAAGCATCTGGGCATGGCCCGCCATACGCCGGAGGGCGTGGAGGTGCGGGTGCATCCCACCCTGATCCCCTACCGCCGGCTGATCGCCAATGTGGACGGGGTGATGAACGCGGTGCTGGTGATGGGCGATGCCGTGGGCCCCACGCTGTATTACGGCCCGGGTGCCGGTGCCGAACCCACGGCGTCCTCGGTGGTGGCGGACCTGGTGGACGTGGTGCGCGCCCTGACCGTGGACCCCGAGAACCGCGTCCCCCATCTGGCGTTCCAGTCCGACGCCCTTTCGGATCTGCCCATACTGCCCATCGACGAGGTGGAGACCGCCTACTATCTTCGCATGCAGGTGGAGGACCGCCCCGGCGTGCTGGCGGAGATCACGCGGATTCTCGGGGAGCTGGAGATCAGCATCGAGGCGATCCTGCAGAAGGAGCCGGCCCCGGGCGCCAGCGACGTGCCCATCATTCTGCTCACCCGGGCGGTGAAGGAGCGGCAGATGAACCAGGCCATCGCACGCATCGAGGTGCTGGAGGCCGTGCAGGGCACCATCACCCGTATCCGCATGGAGCCGCTCAGCGGCAACTGATCCCCAATACCGAACTCAATACATTAAGAATATTTCTTAACGTACTGAGTTATCAATATTACGGATTTCAAAAGGGAAGGCTCGCGATGCCATTTCGACCCCGCTATACCGGCTTGATCGAGAAGTACCGGGACCGGCTGCCGATCCACGACGACACGCGCATCATCAGCCTGGGAGAGGGCAACACGCCCCTCGTTCGCCTCAACAACATTCCCCGTCGCCTCGGCAAGGACGTGGATATCTACGTCAAGTTCGAAGGCCTCAACCCCACCGGCTCGTTCAAGGACCGCGGCATGACCATGGCCGTCACCAAGGCGGTCGAAGAGGGCAGCCGGGCAGTGATCTGCGCCTCCACGGGCAACACCTCGGCTTCCGCGGCCGCCTACGCGGCCCGTGCCGGCATCACGGCCTTCGTGCTGATTCCCGAGGGCAAGATCGCCCTGGGCAAGCTGGCCCAGGCGATGATGCACGGCGCGGTGGTGCTGCAGATCCGCGGCAACTTCGATGCCGGCATGCAGTTGGTCAAGGAAGTGGCCGAGGAGGCGCCGGTAACCATCGTCAACTCCATCAATCCGTTTCGGCTGCAAGGCCAGAAGACGGCCGCTTTCGAGATCGTCGAAGAGCTGGGCCGGGCTCCGGATTATCACTGCCTGCCGGTAGGCAACGCCGGCAATATCACCGCGCACTGGATCGGCTACTGCGAGTATTCATCCGCCTCCGGCGACCATGTCACCGAAAGCTGCGCCTTCTGCAAGGGCCATTGCATGTACGCCGGTGGGGCGGTGGTGGGCAATCGGCCCACCATGGTGGGCTACCAGGCGGCCGGCAGTGCGCCCTTCCTGCGCGGCCATATGGTGGACAATCCGGAAACGGTGGCCACCGCCATCCGCATCGGCCATCCCCAGTCCTGGGACTACGCCTGGAAGGTCAAGGATGAATCGGGCGGGTGGTTCGACGAGTGCACGGACGAGGAGATTCTGGCGGCCCAGAAGCTGCTGGCCCAGTCCGAGGGCGTGTTCTGCGAGCCGGCGTCCGCCACTTCCCTGGCCGGCGCGCTGCGGGACATCCAGAGCGGCAGGATCCCGGAAGGCAGCAGTGTGGTGTGTACCCTGACCGGGCACGGTCTGAAGGACCCCGACACCGCCATCCAGCAGAGCGCCGGTGGGATGCAGACCGTGGATGCGGAACTCGGTGCCGTCAAAGCGGCGATCCTGAGCAATCTGCCGGACTGAGCCGGCGCCCCGGCAGCCATTTTCCGTACCCCGCGCAAGCCGTCTGCCGTCATACTGTCGCGCTCAATAAGGTAGTTTAAAAACCGAATATTAGTGATATTTTTTAATCTACTTTCGCGGGCCTGGGTATGGGCAATTCCACGCGCACATTGACCCTGGTGGTGCCGGGTCTGCTGGGGCCGCTGCCGGGTATGGATAGCCCCGGCTTTCCCCGCCCGCACGCCCCCGCGGCCGAACGACTGCTGGCTCGTGGGCGCCGCACCGGCGCCGATGGAGAGGGCTATGAGGCCACGCTGTGCGGATTGTTCGGCCTGCACGATCCGGAGACGTCCCTGCCCCTGGCGGCCATCACCCGGCTCGCCGACACCGGCGAGCGCGATGCCGGCTGCTGGCTGCGTGCCGACCCGGTCCACCTGCGTGCCGATCAGAGCCGGCTGATCCTGTTCGACGACCAGGCCCTTCATATCCAGCCGGATGAAGCCAGTGCACTGATGGAGCGGTTGGAGAGTCTCTACGGAAACGACCGGGACTGGCACCTGGAGGCGCCCGTTCCCAGCCGCTGGTATCTGCGCTCCGAGCAGGCGGCGCAGCTGGAAACGACACCATTACCCCGGGTCATCGGAGACCATGTGGACCCCCACCTGCCCCGGGGGCCCGACGCCCCCCAGTGGCACCGGATGTTGAATGAAGTCCAGATGCTGTTCCACGACGCGCCGGTGAACGCCGCCAGAGAGAACGAGGGCCGTCCCGCCATCAACAGCGTGTGGTTCTGGGGCGGCGGCCGTCTGCCCGCGCTTCCGCCGGCGCCCTGGCGGCGGGTGTGGAGCGACGATCCACTTGCGGTGGGCCTGGCGGCCCTGGCCGGGGTGGCGCGTTCCGACGTGCCAATGAATGCCCGGGAGTGGTTGCGGGACGCGCAACCCGGGGCCCATCTGGTGGTGCTGGATGGCCTGCGGGCAGCGACCTCTTACGGGGACGTGGAGGCATGGATGCGGGATATCGAAGCGATGGAACATGCCTGGCTGGCGCCGCTTGCGGATGGGTTGACCCATGGCAGGCTGAAGGAACTGGATATCCTTCCCTGCAACAGGTATCGCTATCGCATCGGCCGGGGAAGCGCCTGGCGCCTGTGGCGTCGTCCCCGTCCCCTGGCGGCGTCCGGCTGAACCATGGAGCCGGTCATCGTCCGAAGACGATCCGACGTCGCGGGGGCGGCACTGGGCCAGGACCTGGACCCGCTGCTGCGCCGCATCTATGCCGCCCGCCATGTGCACTCGCGCCGGGAGCTGGACACCGCGTTCCAGCACCTGCTTCCCCTCGATCGTCTGCATGGGCTGGACGCGGCGGTGGCTTTGTTGGAGACCGCCCTGCGGGAGCGGCAGCGGGTGCTGGTGGTAGGCGACTTCGATGCCGATGGGGCGACCAGCTCGGCGTTGGTGGTCCGCGGCCTGCGTGCGTTGGGGGCCGCCGACGTACGCTACCTGGTGCCCAACCGTTTCGAGTACGGCTACG
>DATFML010000198.1:0-4973 GCA_035266965.1 Gammaproteobacteria bacterium | reverse complement strand
CCCTGTCCATCGGACGCATGGTGTACCGGATGCTCAACCATACGCGCCACGTTCGCGCCTACCTGACCCGCCATGGCGATTATTATGTCAGCCTGCACCGGCGGGTCGTGGAGGCTCAGGACCACCATGCCGACATCTATGTCTCCATCCATGAGAACGCCTATCCTGACGACCCGCAGGTGCGCGGCGGGACCTGCTACGCGTTGTCGCGTCACGGTGCGACCGACGCCGAAGCGGCACAGCTGGCCCAGGAGGAGAATGCGGCCGACCCGGAAATCGCCGGCGTGGACTTCTCTCATCACAGTCGCATGCTGAACAGAGTGCTGACGGACCTCTATCAGACCTCGTCCATCATGGCCGGCAACCAGCTCGCCGATGACATTATCGGCGAGTTCGCCCGGGTCGAGCCCGTTTACCACCGAACCGTTCAGCACGCCAACTTCGAGGTTCTACGCGATCCAATGATTCCGTCGGTGCTGTGCGAAACGGCATTCCTGTCCAATCCGACCCAGGCCCGGGAGCTGCACCACCGGGCCTTTCGACACAAGCTGGCCCACGCCATCTACCTGGGCATCATGCAGTATCTTCGCAAGCACATGCCGATGGAGGCCGCCGACGGAAAGGCACGGCGATATGTGGTGAAGCCGGGCGACACCCTGTCCGGCATCGCCGAACGCTTCCAGATTCCCATGCGCCGGCTGCGGGCCTTCAACGATCTGAAACGCACCGATATACAGGCCGGTCAGACGCTGCACATTCCGGCAGGGGGCAACAGCTGACGGCCCCCTGCCCGCTTGAGGTTGTCACTGGTTTGGTGCGGTGGGCTCCTGAATGGGGCGTGTCCGATAGGGATAGTTCTTCAGCCGCACATCGCCGCGCTTGATCGGCTTCGCAATGGTCCTGTCCGGGTCCACCCAGTCGCTCCATTTGAAGTTCGGAATCACCTTGGCCTGATAGCTGTCGGCCAGTGGCCGACTGAAAATTTCGTTGATCAGTGCCCACTGGTCGTAGCGCAGCAGATCGACCTTGTAGGGATCGGGCTTGCTGCCTTCCCGCTTGACCACCTTCTTCAAGGCCGCGATCTTGCGCACGTCGATCTTTGGGGTCCAGTTCGCCTTTTCCGGCAGCACGACCGGCTCCCCGGGAATGTCGTTGATGCCCTTCTTCCAGGTGGCCAGCACCGCCATGTTCGTGTCGCTGCGGTATATCAGTACCGCATGGCCGTACTTCGGATCCTTGAAAAAGCCGAGGTTGCCATACTGGACGCGGGCACCGGTGAGAAACGCCACCGCGTCCGACCAGCACGGCGAGGGGCCGCTGATCCCCCACAGCACGCTGCGGTCGATGATGCCGTCGGGAAACAGCAGGCGAAAGGCCATCTTGATGGCTGCCGCCGCATGGGATGTGCCTTCGCAGTCATGACCGTGCCACTTGATCATGTCCTTGACGGTTACGGCGTAGGTGTAGGCGTTGTAACGCCCCTGCGTGCCCCGGGTGGCCAGGATTTCGAACACCGGCGAATAGGGCTTGGCCACCATGGGCGCGTACCAGGTGGGAACGTTGTCCGGTTGGGTTACGCCCGTCTCTATAAAGATATTGCGCCCTTCCACGTAGGTCGGGGCGCCCGCCACCGCAAGCAGCGGCAGTACCATCAGCAACAGCCACGACAACACAAGAGTCCGTTTCATAGCGCCCTCCCACGCTCATGCGCATTCGAACGACCCGGGTGCGATGGCCGGCCGGCACAGCGCCCCCACGCCGGGAGGCGGCCCGCACGTTGCACGGCAGATCAGGGAAACGGCGGTACCGTTGGCTCCCGACCCTCGATCTCCACCTCCGGATGGTGCTCGCGCACCAGGGCCTCGATCTCATCAGCGCGTGCATAGGGGACATCCACCATCATCAGCACTTCGCCGTTCTCGATGGCCTGCTGGAACTGTTTGAGACGCGAGTTGGGCAGTGCAGCCCCCACCAGACTGGCCCAGAGGGCGCCGAAACCCGCACCGGCCACCGCGATTGCCAGCAACGCGCCGCCGCCGATCACCAGGCCGGCGGGTGGAAAGCTGGCGGCCACCAGGCCCGCCACCAGACCGGTCGCGCCGCCGGCCGCCAGACCCCGCTCCATACCGGGGACGAAATCGCTGGTCTGAACAAACGACGCCTCCGGCAATTCCTCCATGGGCGTGCCCTCACGGGCGATGACATGGATGTGACGGGCCTCGATGCGCTGCAGCAGCAGCGCATCCACCAGGTTGTGTGCCGTATCCACATCCGGCAGCAGAAAGTAAATGCGCTTCATCGTGGCTGCCTCCCTGTCCACTGGTTGTGCGGGGCCCTGATCAAGGACCCGATCCATCACTCGACCCCCGGCATTCCGGCAATCCGTCAGGGACGGAGCCGTCGCCGCACCGCTATCCCGCCAACAACGTCTGTACCTTTTCCATCAGCGCCCTGCACGCCGACTGAGACAGGAAGTTGGAGACCTCATGGGGCTGGCGCAGCAGATGCACCAGCCATCCCGGGATGGCGTCGGCCGAGACGTCCTTCACGGCCGCGGGCAGTTCGTCCTGAAGCCGCAGGATCACGAAGGGCCGCAGCCCAGGGTGGGCGCGCACCGCGAGCTCCATGAGCTGTCCCACGTCGGTCACCGAACCCAGCAGCTCGGCATAGCGCTGGGCCGCAATGGCCTTCAGGTAGTCGTGCTCGCAGGCGGCGTAGCGCTCCTCCACCAGGGCAAGGTCATGGAGGTTGGACAACAGGTGACGGTAGGTCATGGGGCGGTTTTCCACCTCCAAAGCGGATTCCGACCACGCCTGGCCCTCGATCTCCACCAGCCGGCCGATTACCTGCTGCTGATCGCTGACTCCCCCTGTCGCCTTGACACAGGCCTCGTGCTTCTCCAGAGCCCCCACGAGCAATTTGCGAGTCGATTCGTCCATTGCGGTTCCTCTGCGGGCCAGAAACCAAGCCCCTTGCGTGCCTGAAAACAACGCCGCACCGGCCACTCACCAAAAGCTAGCACAGCCCCTGAAGGACGCATTGACGCCGGTCAACACGTCGGAATCTGGCGGGCGCCCGGCTACCGGTCCCCGGCCTGCCGGCGGCGGGCGGCGGGCGGCGGCCAACGCCGCCCGGGCTCCCCCCGGGCCCCAATAATCACCTGTTTGTCCGTGGCGGCGGCGGATTGATGCCACTGCACCACCAGCACGAATCGGGCTCGCGGCCGACCTCGGGAAAGACCTCCTGAATCTTGAGGTCGAAGTGACGGTTGGCAGCGGACGACTGCGAACGCACGTCGGTCAACTCGGTCGATCCATAGACGAGGCTTACTGGCTGCTCTAGCCCTTCCAACCGGTTCCGGACCTCGGTGCCGGCTGTCATCGTCCAGAATCGGTGCCACGGGAGTTCTCCTCGACCGTCCATAGCCGACCTGCTGCGCCCTATTTCCGCGCCCCGGCGAGGCACAGCTCACGGACCGCCGCTACGATGTCCGCCACCCGGGGGATGCTGGCCGCCTCCAGATCGCCGTTGAACGGGGTCGGCATGTCCAGCCCGGCCACCCGGCGCACAGGACCGTCCAGGTCGAAGAAGCAGCGCTCGCCCAGGGTGGCCGCGATCTCGGCGCCGGCGCCGGCGAAACGACAGTCCTCTTCCACGATCAGCAGGCGATGGGTGCGGGCCAGCGAGTCGGCGCAGGTATCCCAGTCGATGGGACTGAGGCTGCGAAGGTCGATGACCTCGGCCTCGATGTTGTCCTTGGCGAGTTCCTGCGCAGCCTCCAGGGCCACCTCCGCCATGCGCGAATAGGCAACCAGCGTCACATCCCCGCCCGGACGTCGCACCGCCGCCCGGTGCATGGGCGGCGCGGGGGCGGCAAAGTCCACCGGCCCTTTGCTGAAGTACAGGAGCTCGTGTTCCAGCACGATCACGGGGTCTTCGCTGGCGACGGCCTGGCGCAGCTGCCAGTAGGCGTCCTGGGGGGTGGCGGGCACCGCGATGCGCAGACCCGGCACATTCATCAGCGTATGTTCCAGACGCTGGGAATGCTGGGCGGCCAGTTGCTTGGCCACCCCGCCCGGCATGCGCACCACCAGGGGCATGGCGAACTGTCCGCCCGACATGAACGGAATCTTCGCTGCCATGTTGATGATGGCGTCCAGAGCCAGCAGAGCGAAGTTGACGGTCATGATTTCCACCACCGGGCGCATGCCGACCATGGCGGCACCCACGCCCAGCCCCGTGAAGCTGTTCTCCGAGATCGGCGTGTCCCGCACGCGCCATTCGCCGTAGCGGGCGTAGAGCCCCTCGGTGACCCGGTAGCTGCCGCCGTACAGGCCCACGTCTTCGCCCAGGGTGAACACCGACTCGTCCGCCGCCATCTCCGCATCCAGCGCCCGGTTCAGGGCCTGCCAGTAGAGCAGTTCTTCGGCCATCACAAGCGCTCCCTAGATAAGAACTTCATGTCGGCGGTTGTGGTACAGATGCTTCCAGGCATCGTCCATGGCGGGCTGGGGGCTGCGCAGCGCGTACTGCACGGCCTCCTCGACGATCTTGCCCACTTCCTCCTCGATGGCCTGCACGTCCTCTTCGCTCAGATGCCCCGCGCTGCGGCCCCGTTCGGCAAGGCGGTGGATATTGTCGGGACCGGCCTGGGCCAGTTCCTCGGCGTTGGGGTAGCGGAACTCCAGGTCCTTCACGGCGGCCGAAACGGGATCGTTGGCCTGATAGGCACGCACCTCCACCGGCGGCCGGTAGGCGCCGGGATCGGCCATGGAGTGACCGCGAAAGCGGTAGGTGGTGTACTCGATGAACTGCGGCCCCGACCCGCTGCGTATGCGGTCCAGGGCGTGACGGGCGGCATCATGGACCTTGAACACATCCATGCCGTCGACCTTCTCGGCGGGGATGTTGTAGGCGTGGGCCCGTTTGTGCATTTCGGTGACCGCCGAATGGCGGTGCACATCGGTGCCGAT
>DATFML010000197.1:0-6375 GCA_035266965.1 Gammaproteobacteria bacterium | reverse complement strand
CTCGGTGAAGTCGGTCTGCTCGGGGCCGGTGGTCGGCACCGCCTCGCCCTTCAGGCGCGCCCGTGCGGTGCGGATCAGGCCGGCGATATTGACGCCCTTGACCGCCCCGTTCTTGAAGGAGAAGCCGGCGGTGCCGTTGAGGCTCTTCTGGATGGCGGCGGAATCCTGGCCGGTGCCGGTGATTTTGGCGTCGGCGTTGGCCGTGCCGGTGACCAGCTCCTTGCCCATCAGGTCCTTGAGCAGGGGCCCGGCCTGCACGCCGCTCAGGCGCTCGTTGAGGGCGATGCGGGGCCGGGCACCGCGCACGTCGACGCTCACATCACCGTTGTAGGTGCCCTGGTAGAGCCTGGCCTTGGCGGGGCTGAGCCGGACCAGCCCGTTGTGGGCACTCACCTGTAGCTGGATGTCGGAGCTGTGCAGCTTGTAGGCGGTGAGCTGGCCGATGTTGACCGTGCCTTCCATGTTGAGTTTGCGCAGCTCCTTCACGGGCAGCGCGGTGGCGCCGGCGGCCGCCCCGGTGGCCGGCGTCGCCACCGCCGCGCCTTTGGCGGCCTGACCCTTGGAGCCCTTGGCCGGCGGCGGCAGGTAGCGGTCCAGGTCGATCTTGTCCAGGTTGAGGGCGAAGCTGATGGCCGGGGCCTTGAAGTTGCGCACGCCCAGGGCGCCGGTGATGGTGCTGTCGTCCAGGCGCAGCTTCATGTCGCTGATCCTGGCGTCGGTATCGGACGCCGCCAGGTGGGCGCTGGCCTGGGCCTTGGACAGCACGCTGGGGTCGGCCGTCTTGGGTACGGTCTGACCCAGGTTGGCCATCACCTCCCGGGGCACGAATTCGTCGGTTTTCAGGGTACCGGTGAAACGGGCCTTGGAGCCGCTGATGGCGGTGCCCTTGAGATCGCCGTGCACGGTCAGCCCGGCCGCCTGCAGGGTGAGCTTGGGCACCTCCAGGGTCTGCTTGGCCAGGTCGATGGCCGCCTGGGTGGTGAGGTCCGCCTTCAGGCCCGCCGGCGGCAGGCTGGCGCCCTTGGCCTCGACCGCCAGATGCAGGTCCTGCACCCTGGCCTGCTGCAGGGACTTGGAAGTCCACAGTTTGCCGTTCAGGCTGATGTCGCCGTTGACGACCGGCTTGCCGCCCTGGAAATGGGCCTTGAAGGACAGGTCGAAGGGCTTGCCGGGCTGGATGGCGCCGGTGGTCAGATTCAGGTCCTGCACGGCGTAACGGGTGCCGGCCTGGGCGTCGTCCCACACCAGCTTGGCGTTGTGCACCTTCACCCCGCCGATGGCCAGACCGGCGATGGGCGGACCGCCGGTGGACGGCGCGCTCTTCTGCGGCGCGGCCGGCTTCTTGCCGGCGGGCGTCGTTTTGATCAGGTCCTGCCAGTTGCCGCGGCCCTCACGGTTGCGGGCCAGATCCAACTGCAGACCGTCCAGGGTCACGGTGCTCATCTCCACCTTGCGGTGCAGCACCAGGGGCAGCAACTTGACCCGGATGTCCACTTCCCCCACCCGGGCCATGGGCTGTTTGCCGAAGCCGGGGGCATTGCTGAGCGTGACCTTGTTTACCTCCAGGCCCAGCCAGGGGAACACCGACAGGCCGATGTTGCCGTCGATGGTCAGGGTGCGGCCCGTCTCCTCCTTGACCAGACCGGTGATCTTGTCCTTGTAATCGTTGGGATTGATGAACAGCGGCAACGTCAGGGAAAGCGTGACGATGATCGCTATCAGCAGCCCGACGACAATACCCGCAACCCGTAATACTCTGCCCATTGTGATCTATCCTTTAGGTTGGAGCGGCCGAGAGCCTGCCCGAAGCCTCACATCATCACTGAGATCGCTTGCTTGAGCGGTCCATATTCCGACCCTGATGCGCGCCACGCAAGACCCTTTATGCCCGAGCCTGGATCGAAAATCCGTCCGCGAAACTCCGGCTGCCGGCCGCGCGGACAGGGGTCGGGGCCGGTCATGAGCCGGGTCCATTATAGTGGCAGGCGTAGCCGTTTCCCACGCGGAAAATCGTTGTGTGGATAGAGACCTACCGGTGGTGTGTTGGCACACCGAAGAGCCGGTCGCGGCCTCGTCCGACGCCGGACGGGTGGCGCAGGGTGAGGATGTGCGCTTGACATTAAACCATTTCATAAGTATGGATTTAAAAGGGATGCAATCGGGTCGCCCCGAGGGTCCGCCGCGCGGACCTCGGCCCAGAGCGCAGCAGACGCTCGGCGCTCGCGCAGGCAGGGGCGCGCAACGTTCTTCTGTCATCAATCCAGCCGATCAGGAGTACAGGCCTATGAACCAGAACTGCGTCGTGGTGGCAGGCGGCTCCCGCGCCCGCTTCTTCTCGCTCCAGGATCCGCAGGTGCCCGAAATGGAATCGGGGCCGAATCTGGTGGAGCTCAGCGATCTGGTCAATCCGGAAAAGGATGCCCGCCAGCGGGATCTGTGGAGCGAGACGAAATCGGGACGCAACCGGTCGCCCGCGGCCGGCGCCGCCCACGGCTACGACGACCACAGGGAGCAACATGAAGACGAGTTCGAACGGCGCTTCGCACGCAGCGTCGCCGAAGAGTGCCTGCGCCTTGCCCAGTCCCACGGCACCAGGAACGTGGTGCTGGTGGCCCAGAAGCGCATGCTCGGGTTTCTGCGCACGACCCTGGACCCGGTGTTCAAGGCGGGCGTGGAAATCCAGGAACTGGCCAAGGACCTGAGCAAGCTGCCGCCCAAGGAACTCCACGAGCACCTGGCCCGGGAAGGGCTGCTGCCGCGGCGCAGATCGCCCACGGTGTAGCGCCACAGGCCCCCTCCGGCGAGGGGGCCTGTCCTATCGCTGCCAAGCCATCCTGACTTCGCCACCGGCCACCCAAGCGCCGGTCCATCCAAACATCCGGCAGATCGACAAAGAGCGGCGATATGGAGCGCAGTGCCCGAAGGGGGAAATTGGAGCGGGTGATGGGAATCGAACCCACGTTAGCAGCTTGGGAAGCTGCAGTTCTACCATTGAACTACACCCGCGCAGAGCCCCTATTCTTATGGAGCGGGGGACGGGCTGTCAAAGCCTATCAACCGGCCGTCCGCGTCGGGGCCAGGGACTCGTCCTCGTAAAGACCCCGAATCCGCGCTTCGAAGGACCGGGCCACCGCCGCCCGCCGGGGCTTGAGGGTGGGGGTCAGCAGCCCGTTGTCCACCGTCCACGGCTCCAGGGACAGGCTGACCCGCCGCACTTTGGCGTAGCCCGGAAAATCGTGCAGCGCCGCCCGCAGCCGCTGCACCACCCGATGGTGCACGCGTTCGTTCTCGAGGCTCGCCGGATCGTAGGGGTCCGCGCCCAGCTCCCCTGCGAAGCCGTACCAGCGCTCCGGGTTGAGCACCAGCAGCGCCCCCAGGTAGGGCCTGCCTTCCCCCACCACCAGGGCCTGATCGAACAGTGGGTCCAGGGTGACGGCCTGCTCCATGTCTCCCGGTGACACCTTTTCGCCGTTGGACAGCACGAGGATGTCCTTGATGCGGCCGGTGATGTACACATGACGGCCTTCGATGCGGGCGCAGTCCCCGGTGTGCAGCCAGCCGTCGGCGTCGATGGTCTGGGCGGTGGCGGTATGGTTGTTCCAATAGCCGAGCATCACGCCGGGCCCCTTGACCAGCAGCTCGTCGCCGGCGCCTATCCTGACCTCGATGCCCCGCAGCGGCACCCCGATGCTGGCCGGGTCGTTGTCGTCGATGGGGTTGGCGGTGACCACCGGGCTGGTCTCGGTGAGACCGTAGCCCTGGATCACCGTCAGCCCCAGGCCCAGGAATACCCGCCCCACGGCGGGCGGCAGGGCGGCGCCACCGCACACCGCGATGCGCAGCCGGCCGCCCAACGCGTTCAGGACCGGGGCGGCCACCGCGCGTCTCAACGGCGGCCACAGGGCAAGCGCCGGATGCCAGGAGCGCCGGCCCTGCCGGAACTCGAACCGGCGCCAGCCCACCCGGGTGGCCAGGCGAAACAGAAGGCGGGCCGGCGGCGGGCGGCGGGCGAGGCGATCGTTCAGGCGTGCATACACCCGCTCGAAGATGCGGGGCACGGCAATGATCACCGTGGGGCGCACGGTGCGCAGGTCCTCGGCGAGGTGGCTTATGGAGCGGGCAAAGGCGGTGGCGGCGCCGGCCATCATGGGCACGTAGTAGCCGCAGGTGCGCTCCAGGGTGTGGGACAGGGGAAGAAACGACAGGAACAGGTCCTGCTGGTAGCAGTCCAGCACGGCCAGCGAGCCGTGGGCCACGAACAGCATGTTGCGGTGACTGAGCATCACCCCCTTGGCGCGCCCCGTGGTGCCGGAGGTGTAGACGATGGAGGCCAGGCCGTCCGGATCGTTGGCCCGCACCGGCTGGGGTCCGGCCTGGCCGGGGAGCCAGTCTTGGGCGGCGCGCAGGCGTGGGTCGGAGGCCTCGCGCACCGGTCCGGGAGCGCCCAGCACCACAATGCGCTTGAGGGCCGGCAGGTCGGCAAACGCCGCCTGCACGCGGCGCCAGTGCCCCATGTCCTGCAGCAGCACCAGGCTGGCTGCCGAGTCCTGCAGGATGTGGCGCACGTTGTCCGGGCGATCCTCGGTGTACAACGGCACCACCACCAGAGCGGCGGCCAGGGCGGCCTGATCGAACAGCACCCATTCCAGGCTGTTGCGCAACAGCACCGCCACCCGGGCGCCGGGGGGCAGCCCTTCGGCCAGCAGGGCCGCCTGCCAGCGGGCCACCTGCTCGGCCACCTCCCGCCAGCTGCTGTCGCGCCAGGCGCCGGAAACCGCATCATAGCTGCGGTAGGCGGGCGCATCGGGAGAGCGCCGCACACGTTCGCGGAACAGACCGTCCAGGGTGCCTGCGCCCTCGACGGTGATGATGTCTTCGCTCCACTCCCCCATGGCCCGCCATTGTTGGCAGACCTTCGGCACCGGCGCAAGCTTTGCTATAGTAATTGTTTCCCATCGCACCGCCGTCCCGGCATTTGAAAGGCCCGCAATGGAAATCATCGTCAACGGGGAAACGCGCGAAGTCGGCGACCAGCTGACCGCCGCCGAGCTGGTGGAACAGCTGGGCCTGGGCGGCCGGCGCCTTGCCATGGAGATCAACCGGGAGATCCTGCCCCGCAGCCAGTATTCCAGCCACCGCCTGCGCGCCGGCGACCGTGTCGAGGTCGTGCACGCCATCGGCGGCGGCTGAGCCCCCAAACCGCGACCGCCGCCGCTGCCGGCGCGGCGCCTTCAAGAGCAGTGAGGCCCACCATGTCCACAGTGATCCAGCCCGAAGCATCCGCCCACCACGATCCCCTGCTGGTCGCCGGCGTGGAGTATCGTTCGCGTCTGCTGGTCGGCACCGGCAAGTACAAGGATCTGGAGCAGACCCGTGAGGCGGTGGAAACCAGCGGCGCGGAGATCATCACCGTGGCCATCCGCCGCACCAACATCGGCCAGAACCCGGGCGAGCCCAACCTGCTGGACGTCCTGCCGCTGGACCGCTACACCCTGCTGCCCAACACCGCCGGCTGCTACAGCGCCGAGGACGCGGTGCGCACCTGCCGGCTGGCCCGCGAGCTGCTGGACGGGCACGACTTGGTGAAGCTGGAGGTGCTGGGCGACGAGAAGACCCTGTTCCCGGACATCGTCCAGACCCTGGAAGCGGCCGAGACGCTGATCAAGGACGGCTTCAAGGTGATGGTCTACACCAATGACGACCCCATCATCGCCAAGCGCCTGGAGGACATGGGCTGCGTGGCGGTCATGCCCCTGGCCGCACCCATCGGCTCGGGCCTGGGCATCCGCAACCCCTACAACATCCGCACCATCGTGGAGAACGCCCGGGTGCCCATCCTGGTGGACGCCGGCGTGGGCACCGCCTCCGATGCCGCGGTGGCCATGGAGCTGGGCTGCGACGGCGTGCTGATGAACACCGCCATCGCCGGCGCCCGGGATCCGGTGCTGATGGCCTCGGCCATGAAAAAGGCCATCGAGGCCGGCCGCGAGGCCTACCTGGCCGGGCGCATCCCCCGCAAGCGTTTCGCCAGTGCGTCCTCGCCTCTTGAGGGGACGTTCTTCTGAATGAGTAAAACAGAAGAGCCACGGAACCCACGGAAACCACGGACGGGAAAAAGGCAGAAGCGCCACGGAAGACACGGAAAGCACGGAAGATGAAGATTCATAGGCCGCGGTTACGTAGGGTGGAATAGCCGAAGGGCATTGCACCATTCAACCGCGGTCGTTGGTGCAATGCGCTGCGCTTATTGCACCCTACGGCGACTGAACGGCTGGGTGCTTGAGAGCCACGGAACCCACGGAAACCACGGACGGGAAAAAGGCAAAAGCGCCACGGAAGACACCGAAAGCACGGAAGATGAAGATTCATAGGCCG
>DATFML010000196.1:0-3195 GCA_035266965.1 Gammaproteobacteria bacterium | reverse complement strand
ACCGACAGACCCGCGTCCTTGAGCGCCGTCTTGCAGGGCTCGATGGTGCGGGCGATCAGGTCCTCCACCAGCGACTCCAGCTTGGCCCGCGTCATCTTCAGGTTCAGATGCTTGGGACCGGTCTGGTCGGCGGTGATGTAGGGCAGGTTGACATCCGTCTGCTGGCTGGAGGACAGCTCGATCTTCGCCTTCTCGGCGGCCTCCTTCAGGCGCTGCATGGCCAGCGGATCGCCGCGCAGGTCGATGCCCTGGTCGTGCTTGAATTCATCGGCCAGGTAGTCGATGACGCGGTTGTCGAAGTCCTCACCGCCGAGGAAGGTGTCACCGTTGGTGGAGAGCACCTCGAACTGGTGCTCGCCGTCCACGTCGGCGATTTCGATGATGGAGATATCGAAGGTGCCGCCACCCAGGTCGTACACGGCGATCTTGGTGTCGCCGCGCTTCTTGTCCATGCCGTAGGCCAGCGCCGCCGCGGTGGGCTCGTTGATGATGCGCTTGACGTCGAGCCCGGCGATGCGGCCGGCATCCTTGGTGGCCTGGCGCTGGGAGTCGTTGAAGTAGGCCGGCACGGTGATGACCGCTTCGGTGACCGCTTCGCCCAGGTAGTCCTCGGCGGTCTTCTTCATCTTCATCAGCACCCGTGCCGAGACTTCCGGCGGCGCCATCTTCTTGCCCTTGACCTCGACCCAGGCGTCGTCGTTGTCGGCCTTGACGATCTTGTAGGGCACCAGCTTGACGTCGCGCTGTACGACGTCCTCCTGGAAACGCCGACCGATAAGGCGCTTGATGGCAAACAGGGTGTTGCTGGGATTGGTGACCGCCTGGCGCTTGGCGGCCTGGCCCACCAGCACCTCGTTGTCGTCGGTATAGGCGACGATAGAGGGCGTGGTGCGATCACCTTCGCTGTTTTCGATGACCCGGGGCTTGCCGCCCTCCATCACTGCCACGCAGGAGTTGGTGGTGCCCAGGTCAATACCGATAATCTTGCCCATTGTGCTCAGTCTCCCGCAGTTGGATTCGGAGAAAATCTGAAATTCTGGATAAACGCTAAGCTTTATGACCCTCTATGTGAGGGCAAGTAGCGGGAATTCAAGCCCGCTCGTCGATTCCGGGGCTCTGGGGCGATTGCGCGGCCCTGGAGACGATCACCATGGCCGGCCTCAGAAGCCGGTCGTTGAGGGTGTATCCCTTCTGGACCACGGTCACCACGGTGTTGGGCTGCAGGTCGGAACGCTCCTGCACGGACATGGCTTCGTGGTATTGGGGATCAAAACGCTCGCCCTGGGGATCCACCTCCTTGACCCCGAACTTCTCCAGCGCCGAAACCAGCATCTTGAGGGTCAGCTCGCTGCCCTCCTTCAGCCGCACCGGGTCCACATTCTCGGCGGAGGCCGCACTGATGCCCATTTCCAGGCTGTCCTTCACGGGGAGAAGCTCGTTGAGAATGCGCTCCAGGCCGAACTTGTGGGCCTGTTCCAGATCACGCTCGTAGCGCTTGCGCTGGTTTTCCAGCTCGGCCTGCAGCCGCAGGCACTGATTCCAGTGCTCGTCTGCCTTGTTGCGGGCGTCCTCCAGCAGCGGTTCCAGGTCGTCGGGCTGCTGCACCTGCGCGCCTGCGGACGCTTGCCGCTCCCCAGCGTCGGCCTGGGTCTCCTCCCCGGCCGCCGTTTTCTCCTCGTCCACCATGCATTCACTCCAGTCTTTTCAATCTGTTACAAACACCACGGGCCGGCGTCGCACGCGGCACACACGCCGCCCATGACCCGCACGGTACGCGTTGTTCGCCTATATTGGGGTTAATCGCGCGGATTCAAGGCCGCGCCCAGCAAGCGGGCGGTGGTGTCCACGATGGGAATCACCCGCTCATAGGCCATACGGGTCGGACCGATCACACCAAGCACGCCCATGACCCGGTCATCGATGGAATACGGCGCGGTCACCACGCTGCACTCGTCCAGGGCCTCATAGCCCGATTCCTCGCCGATGAAGATCTGCACGCCGTCCGCCTTCACGCACTGGTCCAGCAGGTGCAGGAGCTCCCGCTTCTGATTGAAGGCCTCGAACAGGTGACGCAACTTCTCCACGTCGCACAGCTCGCGGAAGTCCATCAGGTTCGTCTGGCCGGCCAGCACGTAGTCTTCGTCGTCGTCGGTATCGCTGAACACCTGGCCGGCCATGTGGATGGCGGCCCGCATCAGCCTGTCCATGGTGTCGCGGGTTTCCTTCATTTCCCGCAGCAGGGCGCGGCGCACCTCCATCAGCCCCTTGCCGGCGAACTGCTCGCTGAGGTAGTTGGAAGCGGCCTGCAGCTCCGAGGCTGAAAAGGGCCGGTCCACGTGCACGATCCGGTTCTGGATCTCGCGCTCGCTGAAAACCAGAATCGCCAGTACGCGATTTTCCGACAAAGGCAGGAACTCGAGGCGCCGCAGGGCGGCGTTCTCCCGCCGCGGCAGGGTGACCACACCGGCCAGGCGGGTAATGGCGGACAGCAGGCCGGAGACCGACCCCACCAGCTCCTTTATATCGGTATCGATGTCCAGCTGCTGGCGCAGCCGCCCGATTTCGACGCTGTCCAGGGGTTTGACGGTCAGCAGGCTGTCCACGAAGAAGCGGTAACCGCGCACCGTCGGTACACGTCCGGCGGAGGTGTGGGGGGACCTCACGAAACCGAGATCCTCGAGGTCCGCCACCACGTTGCGAATGGTGGCCGGACTGAGATCCAGGCGCGAATCCCGCGCCAGGGTGCGGGAACCCACCGGTTCGCCGTCGGAGACGTAGCGGTCGATGAGCACCTTCAGCAGATGCTGGGCGCGTTCGTTCAGTTCCGGGTCGCTATGCGTGGTCATGAGCCGTAAACTGCCGCAGCTGGCGTAGAAGGGAGTGTTAGCACTCCACAGCAGAGAGTGCTAAGCGTCAAATTATCAACCCCGGCACCCGCTGTCAAGTTCCCATGCCTCCTGCCCGCTCCGCCCGCTACCGCATAAGTACTTTAGCATCAATAAGTTGAAAATTCCTACCAGGCCGCACGGACCGCAGCGCCGGGCTGTTCCGCACCTGTTATCATGCTAACCTGCTGTATCGTAATGGGCAGGCCCCCGGTGCCAGCCGCGCCGCGACACCGGGCGGCACCCGCGTGCCCGGGCCCGGAGCCGCACAACACCCGGCAACAACGGGCCTGCACTCCTGATTTCGGCA
>DATFML010000195.1:0-4159 GCA_035266965.1 Gammaproteobacteria bacterium | reverse complement strand
GACCTGGACACCGGCAAGGTCATGATCAGCAGCCAGAACCACGGTTTTTCGGTGGACGAAGACACGCTGCCGGCGACACTGCGCGCGACCCACCGGTCGCTGTTCGACGGTTCCCTGCAGGGTATCGAATGCACGGACCGCCCGGCGTTCAGTTTCCAGGGGCATCCCGAGGCGAGTCCCGGTCCCCACGACGTGGCGCCGCTGTTCGATCGGTTTATCGCACTGATGGAAAAAGCCCAGGGCTAGGATCTGTCGGCAGGCTGCAGGGAAGCAGCCGGGCAACGTCCACATTGCATCGAAGCGGGCATGGCGCCCGGTGTACCACTCATCAATCACTGTTCAGTATTCTAAATTCGACAGATGCCCAAACGCACCGACATCAAGAGCGTTCTCATCATCGGCGCCGGCCCCATCGTCATCGGCCAGGCCTGCGAGTTCGATTACTCCGGCGCCCAGGCCTGCAAGGCCTTGCGTGAGGAGGGCTACCGGGTCGTGCTGGTGAACTCCAATCCGGCCACCATCATGACCGACCCGGAGATGGCCGATGCGGTGTACATCGAGCCGGTGCACTGGCGTGCCGTCGCCCGCATCATCGAAAAGGAACGCCCGGAAGCGCTGTTGCCCACCATGGGCGGGCAGACGGCGTTGAACTGCGCCCTGGATCTGGTGCGTCAAGGGGTGCTGGAGCGGTTCGGGGTGGAACTGATCGGCGCCAGCCGCGAGGCCATCGACATGGCCGAGGACCGCGATCAGTTCCGCCGCGCCATGACCGACATCGGTCTTGCCACGCCGCGGGCGGCGATCGCCCACAGCATGGAAGAAGCCGTGCAGGTGCAGGTGCAGATCGGCTTTCCGATCATCATCCGTCCCTCCTTCACCCTGGGCGGCAGCGGCGGCGGCATCGCCTACAACAAGGAAGAGTTCGTCGAGATCTGCGAACGCGGACTGGATCTGTCGCCCACCCACGAGGTGCTGCTGGAAGAATCCATCCTGGGCTGGAAAGAGTTCGAGATGGAGGTGGTGCGGGACCGCAACGACAACTGCATCATCATCTGCTCCATCGAGAATCTGGACCCCATGGGTGTGCATACCGGCGACTCCATCACCGTGGCGCCGGCCCAGACCCTCACCGACAAGGAATATCAGATCATGCGCGACGCCTCCCTGGCGGTGCTGCGCAAGATCGGCGTGGAGACCGGCGGTTCCAACGTACAGTTCGCGGTCAACCCCCGCGACGGTTCCCTGGTGGTCATTGAAATGAACCCGCGGGTATCGCGTTCCTCGGCGCTGGCCTCCAAGGCCACCGGTTTTCCCATCGCCAAGGTCGCCGCCAAGCTGGCGGTCGGCTATACCCTGGACGAGTTGCGCAACGAGATCACCGGCGGTGCCACGCCGGCGTCCTTCGAGCCCACCATCGACTACGTGGTCACCAAGGTGCCGCGTTTCACCTTCGAGAAGTTCCCCCAGGCCGAAGCGGTGCTGGGCACTCAGATGAAGTCGGTGGGCGAGGTCATGGCCATCGGCCGCACCTTCCAGGAGTCCCTGCAGAAGGCCCTGCGGGGGCTGGAGACCGGCGCTGACGGCCTGGACGAGAAACTCGATCTGCAGGCCGACGATCTGGAAGCGGTGCTGCGCCAACAACTGCGTTTCGCCGGCCCCGAGCGGCTTTGGTATGTGGCCGATGCCTTCCGTGCCGGTTACGACCTCGATCAGATCCACGAGATGAGCGCGGTGGACCCGTGGTTCCTGGCCCAGATCGACGAGCTTATCGTCCTGGAAGGGGAAGTGCGCGCCGAGGGCATCGAGAGTCTCGATGCCGACCGGCTGCGCTTTCTCAAACGCAAGGGCTTCTCCGACCGGCGTCTGGGCAGGCTGCTGGGCTGTCACGAGGACGGGATCCGCCGCCGGCGCCACGATCTGGGTGTGCGCCCCGTGTTCAAGCGCGTGGATACCTGCGCGGCGGAGTTCGCCACCTCCACCGCCTACATGTATTCCACCTATGAGGAGGAATGCGAGGCCGAGCCCAGCGACCGCAAGAAGATCATGGTGCTGGGCGGCGGGCCCAACCGCATCGGCCAGGGCATCGAGTTCGACTACTGCTGCGTGCACGCCGCCCAGGCCTGTCGGGACGACGGCTACGAGACCATCATGGTCAACTGCAATCCGGAAACCGTCTCCACCGATTTCGACACCTCGGACCGCCTGTACTTCGAGTCCCTGACCCTGGAGGACGTGCTGGAGGTCATCCACAAGGAGCAGCCGGTCGGCGTGATCGTGCAGTACGGCGGGCAGACCCCCCTCAAGCTGGCCCGCGCTCTGGAGGCCAACGGTGCGCCCATCATCGGCACCACACCCGATTCCATCGACCTTGCCGAGGACCGCGAGCGCTTCCAGCAGCTGCTGCAGCGGCTGAACCTCAAGCAACCGCCCAACCGCACCGCCCGTGACCCCGAGCAGGCCTTCGAGCTGGCCGCCCAGATCGGCTATCCGCTGGTGGTGCGTCCGTCCTATGTGCTGGGCGGGCGGGCCATGGAAATCGTCTACAATGAAGAAGACCTGACCAACTACATGCGCGAGGCGGTCAGCGTTTCCAATGATTCGCCGGTGCTTCTGGACCGGTTCCTGGACGACGCGGTGGAGGTGGACGTCGATGCGGTATGCGACGGCACCGCGGTGCTGGTGGGCGGCATCATGGAGCATATCGAGCAGGCCGGTGTGCATTCCGGCGATTCGGCGTGCTCGCTGCCGCCCTACACGCTGAGCGCGGAGATTCAGGCGGAGCTGCGTGATCAGATGGTGAAGATGGCGCGCGGCCTGGGGGTGGTCGGCTTGATGAACACCCAGTTCGCCATCAAAGGCGGCGACGTGTACGTACTGGAGGTCAATCCGCGGGCCTCGCGTACGGTGCCGTTCGTGTCCAAGGCGACGGGGCTGCCGTTGGCGAAGATTGCAGCCTTGTGCATGGTCGGGCGCAGCCTGGCCGAGCAGGGGGTGACCGAAGAGCGGGTGCCGCCGTACATTTCAGTGAAAGAGGCGGTGTTTCCGTTCCTGAAATTCAAGGGTGTGGACCCGCTGCTGGGGCCGGAGATGAAATCCACCGGCGAAGTGATGGGCGTCGGGCGCAGCTTCGGCGAAGCGTTCGCCAAGGCGCAGTTGGCCAGCGGCGTGGTGCTGCCGCGCGGCGGGCTGGTGTTCCTGAGCGTGCGCGACGAGGACAAGGCCGGGGTGGTGGAGCTGGCCCGGGAACTGGTCGGTCGCGGCTACCAGCTGGTGGCCACCCGCGGGACGGCACGGGCGATCCACGCCGCGGATATCGAGTGCGATGTGGTGAACAAGGTTACCGAAGGGCGCCCCCATGTGGTCGATATGATCAAGAACGATCAGATCAGTCTGATCTTCAACACGACCGAGGGTAAGCAGGCGATCGCCGATTCCTACACCATCCGCCGGACGGCGTTGCACCACAAGGTGACCTATACCACCACCTTGGCGGGCGCCAAGGCCACCTGTCTGGCGCTGGATTACCTGGACGCAAGCGAGGTCAATCGTTTGCAGGATCTGCACAAGGAGTCGATGGCATGAGCAAGATTCCGCTGACGGTACGCGGCGCCGAGCAGTTGCGAGAGGAGCTGCAGCGCTTGAAGTCCGTGGACAGGCCCCAGGTGATCCAGGCGATTGCGGAGGCCCGTGCCCATGGTGATCTGAAGGAGAACGCCGAGTATCACGCGGCCCGGGAACAGCAGGGCTTCATCGAGGGCCGCATCAAGGAGATCGAAAGCAAGCTGTCCCAGGCCCAGGTCATCGACGTCACCAAGCTGGCCGCCAACGGCAAGGTCGTCTTCGGATCCACCGTGGACCTGGTGGACGAGGAAAGCGGCGACGAGGTGACCTACCAGATCGTGGGCGAAGACGAAGCCGACATCAAAGCCGGTCGCATTTCAGTGAACTCGCCCATTGCCCGTGCCCTCATCGCCAAGGAGGAGGGGGACGTGGCCACCGTACAGGCTCCCGGCGGGGATCGTAACTACGAGATCGTCGAGGTGCGTTACGAGTGACGGCCCTCAGCCGTCCGGGGAAACCCGCGGGCGTTCCCGGTTGCGTTTGAAGAGCAGCGCCACATGGCCCACCCGTTGGACCAATTCCGCGCCGGTGCGGTCGC
>DATFML010000194.1:0-4759 GCA_035266965.1 Gammaproteobacteria bacterium | reverse complement strand
CCCGGGCCCGGAGCCGCACAACGCCCGGCAACAACGGGCCTGCACTCCTGATTTCGGCAGCCAACGGAAAGAACTGATATGGCGATGCGTTTCCAGTCGGTCGGTCTGATCGGCAAATACGGCGACCCGAGCATCGGCGACGTACTCACCCGCCTGTCGGACTATCTGGCCGACCGCCAGGTGCGCGTGGTGTGGGATGCGGCCACCGCCGAGCTCTCCGGCCTCCAGGGGCGGGAAATGCTGCCCCGGGATCAGCTGGGAGAGGTGTGCGACCTGGTGGTGGTCATCGGCGGCGACGGCACCCTGCTGAACGCTGCGCGGACGCTGTGCGACGCCGGTGTGCCCCTGCTGGGCATCAACCTCGGGCGCCTGGGGTTTCTGGTGGATGTGTCGCCCGAGCGCATGTGCGCCCAGCTCGAGCCCGTGCTCAACGGAGACTACATCGAGGAGCAGCGCACCTTGCTGCACGCCAGCGTGCAACGGGGCGGCAAGAGCGTCAGCGAGAGCGATGCCCTGAACGACGTGGTGGTCCACAAGTGGGACATCGCCCGCATGATCGACCTGGAGACCTCCATCGACGGCGCCTTCCTCAATACCCACCGCGCCGACGGCGTCATCGTGGCCACCCCCACCGGCTCCACCGCCTATGCCCTGTCCGGCGGCGGCCCGATCGTGCATCCAACCCTCGACGCGCTGGTGCTGGTACCCATCTGTCCCCATACCCTGAGCGATCGACCGATCGTGGTGGGCGACCGGTCGGTGATCCAGATCGTGGTGCTGAAGACCGATCACACCCAGGCCCAGGTCACCTGCGACGGTCAGGTCAACTTCGCCCTCACCACCGGCGACCGCATCGTGGTCAGCAAGAAGGAACGGGGGCTGCGATTGATCCACCCGCCCGGGCACGACTATTTCCATATTCTGCGGGCCAAGCTACGCTGGGGCGAAATTCCCCAACGCTGAGTGCGGCGGCCTCGATGAAACCAACACATGTGCAGCGGTCGCAGCCGCGCGGGCCGATCCGGCCATGTTGACCCACATTCACATCCGCGACTTCGTCATCGTCGACGAGCTCGACCTGGAGCTGGAGCGGGGCATGACCGCCCTGACCGGTGAGACCGGTGCCGGCAAATCCATCCTGGTGGACGCCCTGGGCCTGGTGCTGGGGGACCGCGGAGACAGCAGCGTCATCCGCCACCAGGCCGAGCGCGCCGAAATCAGTGCCGCCTTCGAGCTGGCCGAGCATCCCGACGCCCGCGCCTGGCTGCAGGAGCGGGACCTGGATGCCGACGGCGAATGCCAGCTGCGCCGCATCATCACCCGGGAAGGCCGCTCGCGGGGCTACATCAACGGACGCCCCACCCCCATCCAGTCCCTGAAGGAGCTCGGGAATCTGCTGGTGGACATCCACGGCCAGCATGAGCATCAGTCCCTGCTGCGCCGGGACATCCAGCGCCAGCTGCTGGACGACTTCGGCGGCCTCGCTCAAAACGTCCGGGCGGTGAGCGACGCCTACCGGCACTGGCGGCGCCGGCGCGACGAGCTGGAAACTCTGCAGAACGCCGAACAGGACCGCAGCTCGCGCCTGGACCTGCTGCGCTTTCAGGCCCGGGAGCTCGAGGCGCTCGCCCTGCAGGAGAGCGAATACGCCGAGTTGGAGGAGGAACACGCCCGGCTCGCCAATGCGGGGCGGCTGCTGGAAACCTGCCGACAGGCGGTGGACACCCTCTACGACAGCGATGAGGGCTCGGCCCACAGCCTGCTGAGCCACGCTGCCGGAGAGCTCGCCCCCCTGGCCGACATTGACCCGCACCTGGCGGGAGCCCGGGAGTTACTGGACGGTGCCGTCATCCAGCTCCAGGAAGGGGTCGACGAGCTGCGCGGCTATCTGGACCGTCTGGACCTGGATCCGGCCCGCCTGCAATGGGTCGAGGACCGCATCGGCGACATTCACCAGCTGGCTCGCAAACACCGCTGCGAGCCGGCGGATCTGCCGGATCTGCTGGAGCGGCTGCGCCATGAGCTGCACACCCTGGAGCATGCCGACGAGCACCTGGTGGAGCTCCGCCAGGCCGTGGACCGCGCCACGGCGGATTACCGGCGCGCCGCCGAGAGCTTGAGCCGGGAGCGGCATAAGGCGGCCGACAAGCTCAACGCCCGGGTCACCGAGGTCATGCAGGGGCTGGGGATGCCGGGCGGGCGCTTCGAGGTCGCCGTACAACGTCCGAGCGGTGAGCGCTTCACGGCCACCGGTCTGGACCAGATCGAGTTCCAGGTAGCTGCCAACCCCGGCCAGCCCGTGATGCCCCTGGGCAAGGTGGCCTCCGGCGGCGAGCTGTCACGGATCAGCCTGGCGATCCAGGTCATTGCCGCCGGCAGCAATCACGTGCCGAGCCTGGTGTTCGACGAAGTGGATACCGGCGTGGGTGGCGGGGTCGCCGAGGTGGTGGGCCGCAAGCTGCGGACCCTGGGCGATTCCCACCAGGTGCTGTGCGTCACCCACCTCCCCCAGGTGGCCGCCCAGGCCCACCACCATCTGCAGGTCAGCAAACTGGCCGGCGATGAGTCCACCCGCACTCGAATCCGGTCCCTGAACGGCGAAGAACGCACTGACGAATTGGCACGGATGCTCGGTGGCATCGAGATCACGGCGTCCACACGCACTCACGCCCGGGAAATGATCGAACAGGCTCAGCAGCCCCAGACGCGCAAACGACCACCCAAAGCCCGACGCCGCAAAGCCGACGGCTAGTGGTCCATGCGGAAAATAGTGTGTCTTTCAGAGCCCCGCTAAGGGGCCAAGGCAAGGCGCGCTGCGCAGGGAATGGCAGGCCCTTTCCAAGCGGCGCAACGCGGCATTGGCCCCTTGGCGGGGCTCCCTGCGGGCCGGCCCACAAGCCCCCTCGGCCGCGTTGCACTCGCTTGAATTGGCAACGGCCAGTCCGGCGCTCGTGCGCCTTGCCGATGAGGCTTGTGGACCGGCTGAAAGGCACACTATTTTCCGCATGGACCACTAGGGAAGCTCTGCACAGGTCGATCGGGGGATGATCAACAGGCGCAAAGGGGCGAAGAAGCGCAGCCTACAGGATCAGCCCGCCGCCCGGCACTTGGAGCAGATGCCGTAGATATAAAGGCAATGGTCCGTCATGTCGTAGCCGGCCTTCTCCGCGATGACCCGCTGGCGCTTTTCGATGGTCTCGTCCACGAACTCGTCCACCCGCCCGCATTTCACGCACAGGATATGGTCGTGGTGCTCGCCTTCATTGAGCTCGAACACCGAATGGCCGCCCTCGAAGTGGTGGCGCTGCACCAGACCCGCCGCTTCGAACTGGGTCAGCACCCGGTAGACGGTGGCCAGGCCGATATCCTCGCCGGCTTCCAGCAGCGCCTTGTAGACATCCTCGGCGCTGAGATGGCGGCTCTTGCTGCCTTCCAGCATTTCCAGGATCTTCATCCTGGGCAGCGTGACCTTCAGACCCGCTTTACGCAGATCCTGGGACTCAACCGCTGTTCCCGCTTTGTGGGGTCGTGTCATTCGAGTCACTCATGCGTTATCATGCCGCCCGAAATACGCAGGGTCGGCAAAACGAATCCATATGCAAAAGCTTCTCATTACTATCGCTTGCTTTGCAAGTCTGGTGCTTGCCGGGTGCTCGTCGTTCCCCCTGGTTCACCACATCGACATCCAGCAGGGCAACGTCATCACCCAGGATATGGTGAACCGGCTCCGGCCCGGCATGAGCAAGCAACAGGTGCGCTTCGTGATGGGTAAGCCGCTGCTGCTGGACGCCTTCCATCCCGAGCGTTGGGACTACGTCTACTACAACAAGCCGGGTTACGGAAAAACCGAGGAAAAACATGTCGCCCTGTTCTTCAAGGGCAACAAGCTGGAACGTATCGCGGGCACCATGCATCCTTTGAAAACCGCGAAGAAGGCGTCCGCAACGCCCGTCCAGACCTCGGTGGTCGTGCCCCCCCAGAAACACAAGGAAGTGGGGCTGTTCAACCGTATGTGGGACACCATCCGGTTCTGGAAGTAATTGATTGGAGCACCGCGCCGGGCAGCCGATCGGGGCGGGGCGCCGTCGCCGGGCTGTGTCCCTGAGTTCGTGGTGCACCTTCCGTGCTGACGACCCCATCGACGAGAACCACAGTGCGGGGGTCTTCGGCGGCGTTCATTGGGTTTCGCGGTGCTCAGCCCTGCCTGAACGCCACCGTGTTCACAGAGCCTTCTAGTCGTCACCCGAGCCCTTGTCGCCTTCGATTTCCCCACCCCCGCGCTTCATGCGCTTGCCCTCCGCAGCGCGCTGTTTGCGGATCTCCTTCGGATCGGCGATCAGCGGGCGGTAGATTTCCACCCGGTCGCCGGGACGCAGCACGTAGTCGCGCTTGTTGAGCTTGCCGAAAATGCCCATCTTGGCCTGGGCGAAGTCGATTTCAGGAAACCGTTCCAGGATACCGGACTGCTGCACGGCCTGCTCAAGGGTCGTACCCTCGGGCACTTCCACAGGGAGAATCACCTGTTCGTCGGGCCGCGCGTAGGCGACTTCCACCTGAATCCGGTCAGCGCTTGCCATAGACCTCGGCCGCCCGCCTGTGAAAGGAGTCCACCAGGGAATTGGCGATCTGGCTGAACACCGGCCCCACCACCAGCCCCAGCATGCGGCTGGAAAACTCGAATTCCAGGTCGAACGCCACCTTACAGGCGCTTTCCCCGAGCGAATCGAACCGCCAGAACCCCTCCAGATGCCGGAACGGC
>DATFML010000193.1:0-5178 GCA_035266965.1 Gammaproteobacteria bacterium | reverse complement strand
CGTGGCGGGGATCTTCATCAACCGCAAGAACGTCATCATCCTGCTGATGGCCATCGAACTGATGCTGCTGGCGGTGAACATGAACTTCATCGCCTTTTCCCACTACCTGGGCGACATGGCCGGGCAGGTGTTCGTGTTCTTCATCCTCACCGTGGCCGCGGCGGAAGCGGCCATCGGGCTGGCGATCCTGGTGGTGCTGTTCCGCAACAAGCAGACCATCAACGTCAACGACCTGGACAGCCTGAAGGGATAGCGCCCCATGGAGAACGTCTATCTCGCCATTCCCCTCGCGCCCCTGGCCGGCGCCATCATCGCCGGGCTGTTCGGCAGGAAGATCGGCCGGGCCGGGGCCCACTGGGTGACCATCATCGGCGTGGCGGTGGCCTTCGTGCTGTCGCTGGTGGTGCTCAAGCACATCGTGTTCGACGGCGCGCCGGCCTACAACCAGACCGTCTATACCTGGATGGTCACCGGTGGCGTGCACATGGACATCGGTTTCCTGGTGGACCGCCTCACCGCCCTGATGCTGGTGGTAGTGACCTTCGTCTCGTTGATGGTGCATATCTACACCATCGGCTATATGCAGGACGACCCGGGCTATCAGCGCTTTTTCAGCTATATCGCGCTGTTCACCTTCTCCATGCTGATGCTGGTCATGGCCAACAACTTCCTGCAGCTGTTCTTCGGCTGGGAAGCGGTGGGCCTGGTGTCCTATCTGCTGATCGGTTTCTGGTACACCCGCCCGACGGCCATCTACGCCAACCTCAAGGCCTTCCTGGTGAACCGGGTGGGGGATTTCGGTTTCCTGCTGGGCATCGCCGCGGTGCTGATGTACTTCAACAGCCTGGACTATGCCGACGTGTTCGGCGCCGCCCACGCCATGAGCGGTCTGACCATGGAGATCATCCCCGGGCATCACTGGTCGGTGATGACGGTGATCTGCATCCTGCTGTTCATCGGCGCCATGGGCAAATCCGCCCAGGTGCCTCTGCACGTGTGGCTGCCGGACTCCATGGAAGGCCCCACGCCCATCTCGGCCCTGATCCATGCCGCCACCATGGTCACCGCCGGTATCTTCATGGTGGCGCGCATGTCGCCGTTGTACGAGCTTTCCACCACCGCGTTGAGCGTGGTGCTGGTGATCGGCGCCATCACCGCCCTGTTCATGGGGCTGCTGGGCGTGGTGCAGAACGACATCAAGCGGGTGATCGCCTACTCGACCCTGTCGCAGCTCGGTTACATGACCGCCGCCCTGGGCGCCTCGGCCTATGCCGCCGGCATCTTCCACCTGATGACCCATGCCTTCTTCAAGGCACTGCTGTTTCTGGGAGCGGGCTCGGTGATCATCGCCATGCACCATGAGCAGGACATGCGGCAGATGGGCGGGTTGCGCAAGTACATGCCCATCACCTATTGGACCACCCTGGTGGGCTCCCTGGCTCTGATCGGGTTCCCGGGTTTCTCCGGCTTCTTCTCCAAGGACGCCATCATCGAGGCGGTGGGGCTTTCCCATCTGCCCGGTTCCGGCTTTGCCTATTTCGCGGTGCTGTCCAGCGTGTTCGTCACCGCCCTGTACACCTTCCGGATGTTCTTCCTGGTGTTCCACGGCAAGGAGCGCATGGACGAGCATACCCGCTCCCACCTGCACGAGACGCCGGCGGTGGTCACCGTGCCCCTGATCCTGCTGGCCATTCCCTCGGCCCTGGCCGGCTATGTGGTGGGCCCGGTGCTGTTCGGGCACTATTTCGGCGGCTCCATCCAGGTGCTGCCTGCGCACAATGTTCTGCAACACCTGGGGGAGGAATACCACGGGCCGCTGGCGCTGATCGAGCACGGCTTCTTTGCCGCGCCGTTCTGGCTGGCCATGGCCGGCCTTTTCACCGCCTGGTACGCCTACCTGCTGAATCCGGCCTTCGCCGATGGGGTCAGGCGCCGCTTCGACCTGATCTACCGGATTCTGGTGGCCAAGTACGGTTTCGACGAGTTCAACCAGACGGTGTTCGCCGGCGGCGCCCGGGGGGTCGGCCGGCTGCTGTGGCGGGTGGGTGATGCGCTCATCATCGACGGCATCATCGTCAACGGCAGCGCCCGCGCCGTGGGCTGGTTCGCGCGGGTCGCCCGCAACATGCAGTCGGGGTATCTGTACCACTACGCCTTTACCATGATTATCGGCTTGCTGGCCCTGATGTCCTGGTTCGTGATCCGGTAGTCGACAGGAAGAAAAAAGGACTCATCGATGCAGTACGACGTTCCGATTCTCAGCCTGCTGATCTGGGTGCCCATCATCGGCGGCCTGGTCGTGCTCGCAGCGAGCAACTGGAAGCCCTGGGACGCGCGCCCGACGGCGCTTATCTTCGCGGTGCTCACCTTCCTGCTCAGCATTCCCCTGTACACCCAGTTCAACACCCATACGGCCAAGATGCAGTTCCAGGAGATGCATCCCTGGATTCCCACCTTCAACATCAATTACCACCTGGGTGTGGACGGCATCTCCGTACCCCTGATCATCCTCACCACCTTCACCACCGTGCTGGTGGTGCTGGCCGGCTGGGATGTGATCAAGAGCAAGACCTCCCAGTACATGGCCGCCTTCCTGATCATGGAGGGGCTGATGAACGGTGTGTTCGCGTCCCTGGACGCCATGCTGTTCTATGTGTTCTGGGAAGGCATGCTGATTCCCATGTTCCTGATCATCGGCATCTGGGGCGGCCCGCGCCGGGTGTACGCCACCATCAAGTTCTTCCTTTACACGTTCTTCGGCTCGGTGTTCATGCTGGTCGCCCTGATCTGGATGCATTTCCAGTCCGGCAGCTTCTCCATCCTGGACTTCTATCACCTGAAGATGGGCATGACGCCCCAGATCCTCATTTTCCTGGCGTTCCTGGTGGCGTTCGCGGTGAAAGTGCCCATGTGGCCCGTGCACACCTGGCTGCCGGATGCCCATGTGGAGGCGCCCACCGGCGGGTCGGTCATCCTGGCGGCCATCATGCTGAAGATCGGGGCCTACGGTTTCCTGCGCTTCAGCCTGCCCATCACGCCGGACGCCAGCCACGCCCTGGACTGGCTGGTGATCCTCATGTCGTTGGTGGCGGTGGTGTATATCGGTTTCGTGGCCATCGTGCAGGAGGACATGAAGAAGCTCATTGCCTATTCGTCCATCGCCCACATGGGCTTCGTGACCCTCGGCATATTCCTGGTGTTCCGGCTGATGGCCTACAGCGGCAACACCGACGGCGCCACCATGGGCATGGAAGGGGGCATCGTGCAGATGATCTCCCACGGCTTCATTTCCGGGGCCCTGTTCCTGTGCGTGGGCGTGCTCTACGACCGCATGCACACCCGCCGCATCAGCGACTACGGCGGAGTGGTCAACACCATGCCCGTGTTCGCCGCCTTCATGGTGCTGTTCGCCATGGCCAACTCCGGCCTGCCCGGCACTTCCGGCTTCGTGGGCGAGTTCATGGTGATCCTGGCCGCCTTCAAGGCCAATTTCTGGTTCGCCTTCCTGGCGGCACTGACTCTGATTCTGGGAGCTGCCTACAGTCTCTGGCTCGTCAAGCGGGTGGTGTTCGGCGAAGTGGCCAACGAGCAGGTGGCCAAGCTGCAGGACGTGAACCGCCGCGAATTCGTGATTCTGGGAACCCTGGCGGTGGCCGTGCTGGCCCTGGGCCTGTGGCCCGCGCCGCTGGTGGACATCATGCACGCCACCGTGAGCAACCTGCTCAACCACGTGGCGGTGTCCAAGCTGTGAGTTTTCACAACCTGACCGCCGGGCGCTGCGCCCCGCGGCCCAAGGTCATCGACGGGATGGAATGATGAATTTCGAAATGCCCGATTTCATGGCCATCGTGCCGGAGATCTTCGTGCTCTCCATGGCGTGCCTGGTGCTGGTGGTGGATGTATTCCTGAGCGACGCCAGACGGATGGTGACCTACACACTGGCCCAGCTGACCCTGGTGGGCGCGCTGATCCTGACCCTGTGGCTGGACCACGGCCTGACCGTCATCACCTTCGGCGGCACCTTCGTCACCGACCCCATGGCGGTGCTGCTCAAGGTCTTCATCTATATCGTCACCTTCGGGGTGTTCGTCTACTCCCGGGGGTATCTGCAGGTCCGCGACCTGTTCAAGGGCGAGTTCTATGTGCTGGGCCTGTTCGGCGTGCTGGGCATGATGATCATGGTTTCGGCCCACAGCTTCCTCACCATCTACCTCGGCCTGGAGTTGCTGTCCCTGTCGCTGTACGCCATGGTGGCCTTCAACCGCGACTCCTACATCGCTTCAGAGGCCGCCATGAAGTATTTCGTGCTGGGGGCACTGGCTTCCGGCATGCTGCTGTACGGCATGTCCATCCTCTACGGCGTGACCGCCAGTCTGGACATCGGCCAGGTCAGCGACTACATCGCTGTCCACCATCTGGTGCACGATCTGCCCCTGCTGCTGGCCCTGTCCTTCGTGGTGCTGGGGCTGGCCTTCAAGCTGGGCGCGGTGCCGTTTCATATGTGGATCCCGGACGTGTACCACGGCGCGCCCACGCCGGTGACGGTCTACATCGGCAGCGCCCCCAAGATCGCCGCCTTCGCCATGGTGATGCGCCTGCTGGCCGAAGGCCTGGGCGGTCTGCATGCCGACTGGGGCCAGATGCTGACGGTCCTGGCCGTGCTGTCCCTGGCGGTGGGGAACATCATCGCCATCGCACAGTCGAACATTAAGCGCATGCTGGCGTACTCGACCATTTCCCACGTGGGCTTTCTGTTGCTGGGGATACTGGCCGGGACCCAGACCGGTTACGCGGCGGCGATGTTCTACACCATCACCTACGCCATCACCGCCACCGCCGGCTTCGGCATGATCATTCTGCTCAGCCGGGCCGGCTTCGAAGCCGACAACCTGGACGATTTCAAGGGGTTGAACGACCGCAGTCCGTGGTTCGCCCTGATGATGCTGATCGTGATGTTCTCCATGGCGGGGGTGCCGCCCACCGTCGGGTTTTATGCCAAGCTACTGGTGCTGCAGGCGGTTATTGACGTGCACATGACCTGGTTGGCGGTGGTGGCGGTGGCGTTCTCCATCATCGGCGCCTTCTACTACCTGCGGGTGATCAAGCTCATGTACTTCGACAAGGCCGAGACCACCGAGCCCCTCACGCCCCATTTCGATATGAGCGTGACCCTGAGCG
>DATFML010000192.1:0-6026 GCA_035266965.1 Gammaproteobacteria bacterium | reverse complement strand
AAAAGCAATGACCGGTAGCGCCTGCGGTTCTCGGCAGTGGATTCCACACCGATGGGCGCGAAACGCTTGGCGATGGTCGGCAGACTTTCGTCTGCGGCCAATATGCCTCTTCCCGCCTGCACCAGGTCGTCGATGGTACCTTGCAGCTCTTCGTGCGTAGTCATGATCACCAGTCTCCCGCTCGTGAAATATCCCGGCGGGCGGCGGACCGCACACGATCCGTCACCCGCCGCGTCCCGGGCTCAGTCGTGCAGGACAATGCGCCCGCGCGAGGGCTCCAAATCGGCAACGAAACCGGCCTGCGCCGCCGCCTGCCCCACGGCGTTGAGCGCTCCCCAGCCGTTGCCGGCGGCCAGCATGGCGAGCGCGCGCTGCGGGTCGCAGCCCAGGTAGCGGTCGCCCTCCATCTGCGGCCGGCATCCGCAGCTTTCATCGGCGGCGTCGACCACAAAGGGATTGCCCATGTTGAGAATCAACGGCTCCTCGTGCAGCAGCTGGGCCCGCACCCGCATCGCGCTGCGATCGTCCTCCCATACCATGACCGGCAAGTTGTCATAATGACGCATATCACACCTCCTGTCGTTATCGCACGTGTGGACGCCCGTGGGGATGCAGCGGGCGCCCCATGAGTCCCAAGAAGGCACGGTGCCGGGGTGTCAGCATGGACAGCCGCCGGTACAGCGCCAGCTTGATGGCATCTTCGATGAATACCCAGACCAGGCAGTAGACCCACAACAGGCCGATGTCGGTCCAGGGCACGGCAGTGACCAGCAGACCGAACCCGGCGATCAGCGCCGCCACGGCCTGGGTCGCGAATATCGCAAACATCAGCAACGGCGCCGGGTACGGACGCGTCAGCATGGGACGCCGGGTGCGCGCCACGAACAGGGTCAGATGGCCGGCAATGGACAGCTTGAGGAACACCACGGTCTGTATCTGCGCGGCGTTCAGACCCGGCCAGGAATGGGCGATCACCAGCAGCAGGAAAGTCTCTATGACGCCCACCAGCCCCAGCACGGTGGCGACCGTCAGTACCCGATGCATCCGCCAGCGCACCGGCTTGGGGTCCAGCCAGGTGTTGTCCTTGGCGATGGCCATGATGGGTATGTCGTTGAGCAGCGCCAGCAGGATGATCATGATCGCGGTGATGGGATAGGCGTCGTAGACCAGCATCGCGAGCACCATGAAGAACATGATGCGGATGGTCTCTATCACGCGATAGATGGCGTAGGAATTCATGCGCTCGAAGATGCGCCGCGCCTCTTCCACGGCGTTGACGACCACCGACAACCCGGGTGCGGTCAGCACCAGGTCGGCAGCGGCCCGCGCCGCGTCGGTCGCTCCGGACACGGCAATGCCCACGTCGGCCTGCTTGAGGGCCGGTGCATCGTTGACCCCGTCGCCGGTCATCGCCACCAGATGGCCGCGCTCCTGGAGTATCTTGACGATGCCGTACTTGTGTTCCGGGAAGACCTGGGCGAAGCCGCCGGCCGCCTCGATCTTGCGTCCGGCCCCTTCGCTCATACGATCGGCCTGTTCGCCTTCGAACAGTTCCGTGGCCGGCTCGATATCCCGTCCCAGTCCGAGCCGGTCGGCGATCTCCCGTCCGATGGCCACGTTGTCGCCGGTGACCATCTTCACCTCGATGCCGTGCTCCCGGGCCTTGGCGATGGTGTCCCTGGAGTCTTCCCGGGGTGGATCGAACAACGGCACGATGCCGAGAAAGCGCCAGTCGTCGCCCTCGCCGGTGCGCGCCACACCGAGGGTTCGGAAGCCCCGGGCCGCGAAATCGTCGATCGCGCGGCCGGCACGTGTCGCCTCGTCCCCCTCCACGCCGGCCAGGGCGAGGATGACCTGGGGCGCGCCCTTGGTCACCTTGAACGCCTTCCCGTCAGCGCCGCGCACCTGCGCTTCGGTACGCTTGCTGACCGGATCGAACGGCGTGAAGGCCGTCTGCCGGTAGGAGCCGAGAGCTTCCTTGGCGTCCAGCCCTCCCAGAATGGCGAGATCGATGGCGTCGGCGTCCTCCTCCTTGGAAGCCAGCGCCGCGGCCAGAATCAACGCCTGGGCGTCTTCGGCGCCGAACAGTACCGGCTCTCCCAACGTCAGGCGGTTCTGGGTCAGGGTACCGGTCTTGTCGGAACACAGCAGGTCGATGCCCGCCATTTCCTCGATGGACTCCAGGCGCGAGACGATGGCCTTCATGCGGGACAGGGCGACGGCGCCCACGGCCAGGGTCACGGACAGCACCGCGGGCATGGCGACGGGAATCGAGGCGACGGTGAGAATCAGCGCGAACTGCACCAGGTCCAGCAACGCGGCGCCCCGCAGCAGCTGCACCAGCACCAGCACGGCCACCAGGCCCAGGCTCATGTAGATCAGGTAATCGCCGATGGTGAGCACGGCCTTCTGGAAATGGGACGCCGCACCGGCCGACTCCACCAGCTTGGCGGTACGGCCGAAGAAGGTGTCGGCCCCGGTGCCGACCACCAGTGCGACCATCTCGCCCTGCTTGGCGACCGACCCCGAATAGGCCACGTCGCCGGTGTTCTTGGTCACCGGCAGGGACTCGCCGGTGAGGGCGGACTGGTCCACCGACAGGTAGTCGCCGTCCAGCAGCTTGGCGTCCGCGGGCACGATGTCCCCCAGCCGCAGGCGAATGATGTCTCCGGGTACCAGGGTGGTGGCGTCGACGCCCTGCCAGTGGCCGTCGCGCCGGGCACGCGCCTTCAGCGCCAGTTGCCGCTTGAGCGCATCCAGGGCGTTGGCCGCCTTGTACTCCTGCCAGAAGCCGACACCGGCGTTGAATACCAGCATGACGGCGATGATGACCAGATCGTCCCAGCGCCTGACCACCGCGGACAGGACGGCCGCCACCTCGATCATCCAGGGTATCGGGCCCCAGAAGTAGCCGATGAACCGCGCCCAGGGACCCGCCGCTTCCTCCTGCAGGGCATTGCGGCCGTACTCGGCCAGCCGGCCCTCGACCTGCTCCTGACTCAGGCCGTCGGCGCTCGCATGCAGCTGGGCGAACAGCGCATCGGCACTGATCGACTCCGGGTTGGAGCTGGCGTTCTCAGAGCGCTGATCCAAGTCAGTCATTTCCCAAGTCACGTCCGCCTGGCGCGCCTGCATTGAACGCCCGTCGCGTTCGGGCACAGCCCCGGCCGCGTAACGCTGCCTCTTGTTGGTATCGGGCGGCCGACCGGATGTGTTCCGGTCCGACCATCAGGCTGCCGCTCGCGGCCCAAGCAGCAGCCGCGAGTGCAGTCTAGTCCGCGCTGCGAGCAGGCCACCATGATGGAGGTCAACTTGGCAGCAAGCGGCGCCGCCGGCCGGGAAGCGTCCCGGCGAGGGTCGTTCCCGTGGCGACACGCACCGTTGCCACGCAGGCCGCGCTTCCACAGACAACGGCGTGTTGACGCGGCAAGCGGGCCAAGGCCGGCCCGGCGCCTGTTCCGGGGTGCCACAGCCCGGATAAGAAAGGCTGCAACCAGCGGATTTATTAAAATATTGCGTAGAGACCACCGACGGCTGAACCGGTACCCGGGCAGACCGGCGCGCAATGGTCTACAGTAGCTTGAGCACGATCCGAAGTGGGGAGGGCGATCCATGAATGACGACACAAGTCTCGCCAGCATGATCTTCGCGCTCGACCAGGGGAACGGGGTCCGAGTCATCACCATCGGCGCGCTGTTCGGCGCCACCGTGGCGCTGTTGCAGAACGTCGATCTTTTTAGCGTACTGGCTGCCAGTGTGGCCGGTGCCCTGCTTTGGGGGTCGATGTGGAAACTGTTCCGCACCCGGCGCACGCCACCCTATGGCGGGGAGCGCCACCCGGAAGTCGACTAGGGAACCTCTGCGCAGGCCGCTGAAGTGGGGCGCACGGCGTTGCAGGGGCGTTCGGAATGCTCCTTGACGCCTTGTGAACTCCGCTTCCTCGCCGCTTTTGCGCCTGCCTGGTGATCAGCCACCTGATCGAGCCGTGCAGAGTTTCCCCGGAGACTGCTTCACAGGCCCCGGATACGCTGCGCAAGGCGCAGGGGCCGCCCTGCATTCACGACGGGTGCGGCGGTTGTTCCGCCGGCAGCGGCTTCGGAACCCGCCGATGCTCTGTGGGAACAAAGACGGGCTGCCGCGGTCGGCATTATGAATGCGTCGCCGTACCTTCGAAGCGACGACCATGTCAGGTCCCGCTTGACCGCCAACGCTGAACCTGTTTGGGGACACCAAGGATTGGTCAACCATGTTCACCAGCACCAATGCCCCTCGCAACCAGCCGTTTCGATTCGCAACCTCAGGTTGCCCGACAGGCAGCGCTCGCAGAACGGCGCGCCCATCGCTCCACACCCCGGCGTGGGAACGCGCCGCAACGCTGTACCCATCCCCGACGTCAGTCCGTAGCGTTGCCGACAGGGCAACCGGCAACTGTTTGCCGGGCAGCCCATCGATCCCGCAAGCGCCGCAAGCAGACAAACCACCCGCGTCGGCACGTTAGCATCGGCTAATGTAAATACTTCGCTTCCGTTCCGTTATGTTTGCGTTAATTCACCGTGTTATGTGGCATCAACCTTGATTGGCATCAATGCAACAGTGTTTTCCGATCGCAACAATGCCCACGTCATGACTGAGACGAAGACACAAAGCGCATCGCAAACCGGGCACGGGGTCGATCGGCCGGGTTCGATATCAGCCATTGACCGTTCCGGGAACAGGCGGTGCGTCGCAAGGCTCCCCAGCCATCCCGTTTCTCCCCAACCCGTTTCCGCAGCACCAACGCTCATGGAGGCAACAACAATGAAAGCAATACTGCAACCCAAGGTTCTCGGCGCCGTCGCGGGTGCCGTTGCCCTGGCTACCGCGATGAACGCCAACGCTGTGCCGAGCTTCGCCCGACAGACCGGGCTGGCCTGCATGGCCTGCCATACGGTGTTCCCGGAGCTCACACCGTTCGGACGGACCTTCAAGCTCAACGGCTACACCCTCACCGGCATTCAGCAGATCGAGCAGAAGGCCGGGGTCGGCACCGGCGGCGTGAAGATCAATTCAATCCCGCCCCTGTCCGCCATGTTGCAGGTGGGCATGACCCATGTCTCAAAGACACCGGCAGGCACGCAGAACAACAACGTGGAGTTTCCCCAGCAGCTGAGCTTTTTCTTCGCCGGCGAGGTGACGCCCCACATCGGCTCGTTCCTGCAGTTCACCATCGCCCAGGCGGACGGCGGCGGCTTCGCTCTCGACAACAGCGACATCCGCTACGCCAACCACACCACGGTGGGCGGCTCGCCGCTGGCCTACGGTATCGATGTGAACAACACACCCACGGTGGCCGACCTGTGGAACAGCACGCCGGCCTGGGGCTTCCCGTTCGCCAGTCAGGACTCCTATGACACACCGGCTGCTTCGGTGCTCATCGGCAGTGACGCGCTGAACCAGAACGTGGCAGGGCTGGGTGCCTACGCCATGTGGGACAACCACTTGTACGGCGATGTCACCCTATACCGGTCCGCCCACTTCGGTTCGGCGACTCCCGTCAACGGGAGCGCAACCTATAAGAAGCCGAATGGGACGGTAAGTCCCTACGGTGACGCTAGCGCGAATACCATAAAAAATATCGCCCCTTATTGGCGGCTGGCTTACCAAACCAATTTCGGGCAAAACTACCTGATGGTAGGTACCTATGGGATGTACGCGCAAATGTACCCTGGAGCCAATGCCGGAACTCCGGGCATCAGCGGACCGACCGACGACTACACCGACACGGCGATCGATACCCAGTATGAACGCCCCTTCGGTGGCAACATGGTTTCAGTGCATGCGAGCTACATGCACGAGAAGCAGAACCTGCATGCCTCCGCGCCGGGCGAGGGCACGACCAATCTGAACGAGTTCAAGGTCAACGGCATCTACCACTGGGGCAACGAGGCCGAGGTCGCGCTGGCCTACGACAATCTCAGCGGAAGCAAGAACGCCACGGTGCAACAGAACGTGTACGGGAACTCCAACGACAGTCCCGACAGCACCGC
>DATFML010000191.1:0-7470 GCA_035266965.1 Gammaproteobacteria bacterium | reverse complement strand
CACTGAAAACACCTTGGGTCCGCCGTTATTGGGCTTGCCAATGTCCAGGAACCACTGGCCGCCGTTGCGCATGATGTGCGGCACCGAGGCCAGTGTTTCGGTGTTGTTGATCGTGCTCGGCTTGCCGTACAGGCCAAAGTTGGCCGGGAACGGCGGTTTGTAGCGCGGCTGTCCCTTCCTGCCTTCCAGGGAATTGAGCAGCGCGGTCTCCTCGCCGCAGATGTACGCGCCGGCGCCCAGGTGACTGTAGAGGTCGAAGTCGATACCCGAACCCTGGATGTCCCTGCCCAGCAAGCCGGCCTCGTAGGCTTCCTTCACCGCCTGCTCGAAGCGCTCGTACGGTTCGTGGTGGAATTCGCCGCGCATGTAGTTGTAACCGACCGTAGCGCCGATGGAGTAGCCGGCGATGGCCATGCCTTCCACCAGGGCGTGGGGGTTGTAGCGCAGGATGTCCCGATCCTTGCAGGTGCCGGGTTCGGATTCATCGGAGTTGCAGACGATATACTTCTGCCCCGGCGCGTTGCGGGGCATGAAGCTCCACTTCAGACCGGTCGGAAACCCCGCGCCACCGCGACCGCGCAGGGCCGATATCTTCACCTGCTCGATGATCTCCGCCTGGGGGGTCTTCTCCTGCAGGATCTTCTTCCACGCCTGATAGCCCCCGACCTTGAGGTAGTTCTCAAGAGTCCAGGGCTCGTCGAACTGCAGGGTTGCGAAACACACTTCATTGGCCATTGGATCACTCCAGGGCGTCGAGAATTTCATCCACCTTCTCGGGGGTGAGATGCTCGTGATAGTGGCCGTCCACGGCCATCATGGGAGCGCCGGCGCAGGCCGCCAGGCATTCCTCCTCGACTCTCAGCGTAATGCGCCCGTCCGAGGTGGTCTGGCCCAGCCTGATGCCCAGCTTGTTCTCGACATGGGCGACGATGTCCTCGGCTCCGCACAACATGCACGAGATGTTGTTGCAGATGGAAATGATGTGGCGGCCGACCGGCTCCAGATTGAGCATGGAATAGAAGGTCGCCACTTCGTAGACCGACACCGAGGGCAGCTCAAGGTAGTCGGCGACCGCATCCATCAGGTCGGTGGTCAGCCACCCGTTGTTGTGTTCCTGGGCGAAAGTCAGCGCGCTGATCACCGCCGAACGCTTCTGGTCGTTGGGGTATTTGGCCAGCCACTGGTCGATTTCCCGGCGCACCTCGGGAGGCAGCAACTCGGATTTGCGTTGCAGGTTGTCCTGAGCCATCAGCGGTCGATCTCTCCGAATACGATGTCCTGGGTGCCGATGATCGCCACCACGTCCGCCAGCATGTGACCCCGCACCATCTCGTCCAGGCCCGCCAGGTGGGCGAATCCGGGGGCGCGCACTTTAACCCGATAGGGCTTGTTCGCGCCATCCGATACCATATAGACACCAAATTCGCCTTTTGGATGCTCCACGGCGGCATACGCCTCGCCGGCGGGCACGCAGTAGCCCTCCGTGAAGAGTTTGAAATGGTGGATCAGGGCCTCCATGTCCGCTTTCATTTCCTCCCGCGGCGGCGGGCCGATCTTGTGATCCTCGATCATCACGGGACCCGGGTTGGCACGCAGCCAGTCGATGCACTGGCGGATGAGATGGGTGGATTGACGCATCTCTTCCATGCGCACCAGATAGCGATCGTAACAATCGCCGTTGACACCGACAGGAATGTCAAAATCCAGTCGGTCGTAGACTTCGTAGGGCTGCTTCTTGCGCAGATCCCACTCGATGCCGGAGCCGCGCAGCATGGGCCCGGTGAAGCCCATCTGCATGGCGCGCTCGGGGGACACCACACCGATGCCCACGGTGCGCTGCTTCCAGATGCGGTTGTCGGTGAGCAGGGTTTCGTACTCGTCCACGCATTTGGGGAAGCGATCCGTAAAATCCTCGATAAAATCGAGCAGCGAACCGGCACGGTTGCGGTTCATGCGCTCGACTTCCTTCTCGGTATGCCACTTCGACGGCCGGTACTTGGGCATCGTGTCGGGCAGATCCCGGTACACGCCGCCCGGACGGTAGTACGTGGCGTGCATACGGGTGCCCGAGACCGCTTCGTAGCAGTCCATCAGATCTTCGCGCTCACGGAACGCATACAGGAACATGGTCATCGCCCCGATATCCAGGGCGTGGGCACCGATCCACAGCAGATGATTGAGAATGCGGGTTATCTCGTCGAACAGCACGCGGATGTACTGGGCGCGCAGGGGTGCCTCGATGCCCAGCAGCTTTTCGATGGCCAGCACGTAGCCGTGCTCGTTGCACATCATGGACACGTAATCCAGGCGGTCCATGTAACCGATGCTCTGGTTGTACGGCTTGCTCTCGGCGAGTTTCTCGGTGCCGCGATGCAGCAGTCCGATATGGGGGTCGGCGCGCTGAATGACCTCGCCGTCCATCTCCAGCACCAGACGGAGCACGCCGTGGGCCGCCGGATGCTGGGGACCGAAGTTCAGTGTGTAGTTGCGAATCTCGGGCATGATCGGTGATGGCTGCTATATCGGCACGTTGGGCGTTGGATGATGCATCCTCTGGGCGCGCTGGTCGGGCACCAGCTACTGCTGCGACCCGGATGCCGCGGAGTCGGCGGGTGGCGCTTCGTCGGCACGGGGCTCGCCACGCACCACCTTGGGCACCAGCACCCGCGGTTCGATACTCACCGGCTGGTAGACGACCCGCTGGCGCTCGGCATCGTAGCGAACCTCCACGTTGCCGATAAGAGGAAAATCCTTGCGGAAGGGGTGACCGACGAAACCGTAGTCGGTCAGGATGCGCCGCAGATCGGGATGGCCTTCAAAGACGATGCCGTACAGATCGAAGGCTTCGCGCTCGTACCAGTTCGCACTGGACCAGATGCCGGCCACCGAATCCACCACCGGCAAGGCATCTTCGGGCGCGAACACACGCATTCTCAATCGTTGGTTGCGGCTGACGGACAGCAGGTGGTAAACGGCGGCGAAGCGATTGGCGCCGCTCGGCCCTTCCACCGACAGATCCCGTTCCACCGCCGCCAGCCGCCCGAAAGTCTGCGGGTCCACACCACGGCTGAAGCCGCGGGCGGTCGCTTCCTCGGTCTCCCATTCGGCCTTGCCGTGGGCCATATAGTCCACACCGCACAGGTCTACCAGGATCTCGAACGCGAAATCGGGTTCGTCACGCAGGGCGGTGCACACTTCGGTCATGTGCTCGCGGGGCACCTCGATCGTCGCCTCGCCCAGATCGACGATACAGCTATCGAGCTTGCCTTCGAAGCGTGCGGCGAGGCTTTCTGCCAGGGACTCGGGGGAATCTGCCATCGTGACTTTCTCAGCGGGCAATGGTGTTGGTACGGCGGATCTTGTTCTGCAGTTGGATGATGCCGTAGAGCAGCGCCTCTGCGGTGGGAGGACAGCCGGGCACGTAGATGTCCACCGGCACGATGCGGTCACAACCGCGTACCACCGCATACGAATAGTGGTAGTAGCCGCCCCCGTTCGCACAGGACCCCATGGAGATCACCCAGCGCGGCTCGGCCATCTGGTCGTAAACCTTGCGCAGGGCCGGGGCCATCTTGTTGACGAGGGTACCGGCGACGATCATCACGTCGCACTGCCGGGGGCTGGGTCGGAACACGACACCGAAGCGGTCCAGATCGTAGCGCGCCGCGCCGGCCTGCATCATTTCCACCGCGCAGCACGCCAACCCGAAGGTCATGGGCCACAGGGAGCCGGTGCGCGCCCAGTTGATGAGCTTGTCGGCGCTGGTGGTGACCACACCCTCGGAAAGCAGACCTTCTATTCCCATTCCAGGGCTCCCTTCTTCCACTCATAGATGAACCCGATCACCAGGATCCCGAGGAAAACGGCCATGGACACGAGCCCGAACAAACCGATCTTGTCCAGCGATACCGCCCATGGAAACAGGAATGCAATCTCGAGATCGAAAATGATGAACAGGATGGCCACCAGGTAATAGCGCACGTCGAAGCGCATGCGCGAATCCTCGAACGCCTCGAAGCCGCACTCGTAGGGTGAGAGTTTTTCGCTGTCGGGATGGCGGGGACCGAGGAGAAATCCGGCGGCGATGGGAACCAGACCGAACAGGATTCCGATCACGATGAATATCAGGATAGGCAGATAGTTTTCGAGCATGGTGTCCCCGTCCGACGCATGCCGCTCACATTTGGCCTGCACGCCCGTGCATCGTTTTCGTTCTAGGCTGTTTCGACCTGGTGCAAATCAAGGCAGTCTAGGCGCAAACGCGAACCTATGTCAAGTTCATGAAAAGTACGAATTTTCTGGGGGAATCAACGACCTGACGGATTTTCTGGGGGCATAAGAAATCAATTTCGGGGCGTGGCACCACAGCGGGGCGAAGCGCTGTTCAGACATCTCCGGCCATGCCAATTTGGTGCCGATGGCCGGACTCGAACCGGCACGGCTTTCGCCACCGCCCCCTCAAGACGGCGTGTCTACCAATTCCACCACATCGGCAATAACGAACTCTCTGATACTGAGGGTCAAACTAGTTGGGCGGCAGGTCGCTGTTGGTGCCGGTGCCACCCGAGGTACCGCCACTGCCGGAAGAGGGCGCCGAAGGCACGTCTGCCGGTTGCGATGGCTTGGTCGATTTCGCCGGCGCCGAGCTCTTGCCGGGCTTGGGAGGCACGGCCTCGCCGTTGGGAGCCGTCTTCGTGGTCGGCGCCTTGGTGCCCTCTTCAGGTTTGGTACCGCCCGGGACCTGCTGGGTCACGCTCACCGGGGCATGCTTGCGTCCGATGACAATGGGCGTCGACAGCGCCAGGCTGTTGAGAAAGAAGATGGTCGCCAGCACCCCCGTCGCCCGGGTCAGGAACGACGCCGAACCGCGGGCGCCGAAGACGGTGGCGGACGCGCCGCTGCCGAACGCCGCACCGGCGTCCGCACCCTTGCCGTGCTGCAGCAGTACCAGGGTGACCAGTGCGATGGACACCAGCACCTGCAATATAACCAACGCAGTATACATATAGAATCGCTCAGCCCAACGGGGGAATGATGTCCGTGACGGTTAGCCGTTCAGGACTGACCCGGCGCACGGCAGATGGCGAGGAATTCGTCGGCATCCAGGGACGCACCGCCGATCAACCCGCCGTCGATATCCGCCATGGCAAACAGTTCGGCAGCATTGTTGGCCTTGACGCTGCCGCCGTAGAGGATCTGTAAATTGTCGGCAATTGTACCATTCTGGGCGGCGATCTTCCCACGAATGAAAGCGTGGACATCCTGCGCCTGGTCCGGCGTCGCCGTGCGGCCGGTGCCTATCGCCCACACCGGCTCGTAGGCGATCACGGCATCGGCCAGCGCGTCCACCCCTTCCAGTTCGATGACGGCATCCAACTGCCGGGAGACAACGTTTTCGGTAACACCCTGCTCACGCTCCTCCAGGGACTCGCCGACGCACAGAATGGGCACCAGCCCGTGACGGCGGGCGGCGGCGAACTTGCGGGCCGTGAACTCATCGCTCTCGCCGTAGACGGCGCGGCGCTCGGAGTGGCCGACGATGGCGTATTTGCAGCCCAGGTCGGCGAGCATGGCGCCGGCCACTTCGCCGGTGTGCGCTCCGGAATCCTGATCGCTGACGTCCTGGCCTCCCCAGGCCACCTGGGTGCCCTGCAGGGCGGCGGCCGCCTGCGGGATGTAGACGAAGGGGGGACAGACAGCCACATCGGCGGCCTTGACGGCGTCCAGCCCGGACTTGATGCCGTCGAGCAGCGTGGTGATGCTGGCCGTGGAGCCGTTCATCTTCCAGTTGCCCGCCACCAGTGGTCGTCGCATGTCCAGTCCCTCGCATCAATAAAAACGGCCCGCTAGCTTAGCGGGCCGGCTGGGAAAAATCAATTTGAGGCGGGTCAGGACGCCGCGTTCACCGCCGCGAAAACCTCCGCCACCACGGCCGCCAGCTCGCTGGCGATCTCTTCCACCAGCGGCCCGTCACGCCCCTCCACCATGACCCGCACCAGCGGCTCGGTGCCCGATGGCCGCAGCAGCACCCGACCGGCGTCGCCCAATCGCCGTTCCGCGTCGCTCACCGCCTGGCGCACACGCTCGGAGTCGTGGGGGTCCACGCGCTCGGCAATCGGGACGTTGATCAACCGTTGGGGGTACTTGCTCATACCGGACTTGAGGTCCCGCAGCGGCGTGCCACTGCTGACGATCGCCTCCAGCACCTGCAGCGCCGACACGATACCATCCCCGGTGGTGGTGCGATCCAGGCAGATAATATGCCCGGAGGATTCCCCGCCCAGGGTCCAACCGCCTTCGGTGAGGCGTTCCATGACGTAGCGATCACCCACCGGGGTGCGATGAAAATCCAGTCCGCTGGCCTTCAGGCCATGCTCCAGACCGAGGTTGCTCATCACGGTGCCCACCACGGCGCCGCGCAATGCACCCGCCAGGTGACGGGCCCGGGCGATGATGAACAGCAGCTCATCGCCGTCCACCACTTCGCCGGTGTGGTCCACCATGATGACGCGGTCACCGTCGCCGTCCAGGGCGATACCCAGATCCGCCCCCTCCTCCAGCACGGTACGGCGCAGCAGATCCGGGTGCGTGGAACCGCAGTCTTCGTTGATATTGAGACCGTCCGGGTCCACCCCGATGGCGATGACCTCCGCGTCCAGCTCCTCGAACACGCTGGGTGCAATGTGATAGGTGGCCCCGTTGGCGCAGTCCACCACCAGCTTCAGTCCGCGCAGGCTCAATCCCAGGGGCACGGTGCTCTTGCAGAACTCGATGTAGCGCCCGGCGGCGTCCTCCACCCGTTCCGCCTTGCCCAATGCCGCCGAATCCACCGTCATCATCGGCATTTCCAGTTCGGCCTCCATGGCCTCCTCCAGGGCGTCCGGCAGCTTGACCCCCTGCCCGGAGAAGAACTTGATGCCGTTGTCGGCGAACGGGTTGTGGGAAGCGCTGATGACGATGCCGGCACAGGCCCGCAGGGTGCGGGTCAGGTAGGCGATGGCCGGGGTGGGCATCGGCCCCAGCAGGCGGATGTCCACGCCCGAGGCCGACAGCCCCGCCTCCAGGGCGGATTCGAACATGTAGCCGGAGATGCGCGTGTCCTTGCCGATCACGACCTTGTCGCATCCGGCCGACCGCAGCACGCGTCCGGCGGCCCAGCCGAGCTTGAGCATGAAATCGGCGGTCACCGGGTGCTCTCCCACCCGCCCCCGAATTCCATCGGTTCCGAAATAGCGTCTGGCCACTGCAAACAACCCCTTGACGGTCGTCGTAACGAGTTCGATTATCCACAAAGCCTACACGGTGTCACGGTTTCGACGCCGTTTACCCAGGGCCTGTTAACACTATAGGGGTCGCCGCTGCCGGAGCCCCATTTTTCGTCCTGCAAGGCGGAGCGAGTGCGGTGTAGCCCGGCTACATGAGCGAGCGACAACGCCGCAGGACGGAAAATGGGGCCCGGCCCTTCGGGTT
>DATFML010000190.1:0-6957 GCA_035266965.1 Gammaproteobacteria bacterium | reverse complement strand
GGAAAACTCGGGTCAGAACACAGATTTCTCTAATATACGCCGTTAGGAACCACTCGGCGCCCGTCCTTCCTTCCGCGGCCGCCCCGGCTTACCGGGCCGCGCCTGACGGCTGAGCATCGCCTCGATCGTGTCCTTGAAATCCTCTCTACCGAGGACCAGTTCCTGGTTCAACGCGTCCCGCACCGCGTGCAGTTCGCCCTCGTCGAGATTTCCGCTGAACAACCCCCGATAGACATGGTGTCGCCGTTCGGCCGTTGCGCCCAGAGATAAGTACACGGCATGCGGGGTGACGAGCCCGTCCGTTTCGCCCGTTCCGTTGGCCCGATAGCTCGACCAGCGGTATTCACCAGGATGCACCACCATACCCGCCCGGACGGGATTCATCTCGATATATCGCATGCATGTCAAAAGGTAAGGCTCCGTCTCGATCAGACTCGCCTTGAAACGACCGTCCCACAGCGTCCCGGTACGCCGATAGCGGCGGTTCATGTAGGACACGAATTTGCGTCCCAGATCCTGCATCATGTGTGTGACGCTGTATGCCTTCTCCGGCGTGACCAATAGATGGACGTGGTTGGTCATCAGGACATATGAGTGGATCCGCGCGTGGTTTTTCTCAGCCGCTTCCTGCAGATCACGTCGATAACGCCGATAGTCGTCTTCGGCGTAAAAACAGGGCTCTCGATTGTGGCCCCGCTGGATCACATGTTGCGGTACTCCTACCAGATCGAAACGTGGCTTGCGCGACACACCCCACCTCCCTGTGGTTCCGTGCACCTGTCGGTCGACCTATATTAGTGACTTCTGTGTTCTGACCCCGGTTTCCTCCCCGGTTTCCGCTTGTACCTCATAGATCTCTGGCCTGCAGATAGGCCTTCTCCGAAACCCGGTCCCATGCCACCACCTGCTCGCGGAAGGATCGGAAAGACTCATAGACCTTCCTGGACATGGGGTCCTTATCCGCGATCTCGGCCACCACCTGATCGGAGATGGTATGCAGTTTCCTGAGCACGTCGTCCGGGAAACGGCGCACCTGCACTTTGTGGTCCTCGATCAGGGTCTGCAACGCTTCGTTGTTGCGGGCGTTGTATTCGGCCAGCATGTCCTGGTTGGCCACCCGACAGGCGTTGAGCACGATGCTCTGCAGATCCTCTGGAAGGGACTCCAGCGCTTTTTTGTTGATGAAGCACTCCAGGGTGGTACCGGGTTCGTGCCAGCCCGGGTAGTAGTAGTACTTCGCCGCCTTGTAGAAACCGAAGGCGAGATCGTTGTAGGGACCCACCCATTCGGTGGCGTCAATGGCGCCGGAATCGAGGGACGTGAACAGCTCGCCGCCCGGCAGACTGACGGGCGTGCCGCCGGCACGGCGCAGCACCTCGCCGCCCAGGCCCGGGATGCGCATCTTCAGACCCTTGAGATCCGCCACCGAATTGATGGGCTTGTTGAACCAGCCGCCCATCTGCACGCCCGTGTTGCCGGCCGCGGCGGGGACCAGCCCGAAGGGTTCGTAGACCTGTCGCCACAGGTCCATGCCGCCCCCGTGGTAGAGCCAGGCGTTCATTTCGTCGGCCGTCAGACCGAAGGGGACGGCGGCGAAGAATTGCGCGGCTTCGGATTTTCCCTTCCAGTAATAGGACGCGCCGTGACCCATTTCAGCGGTACCGCGGGAAACCGCATCGAAGATCTCGAATGCCGGCACCAGCTCCTTGGCCCCGTAGACCTTCACATGAATGCGCCCGCCGCTCATCTCGCCGATCAGCCTGGCGAGAAAGTTGGCGCCGGTACCCAGACCGGGAAAGTTCTTCGGCCAGGTGGTCACCATCTTCCAGCGGTACGTCTGCGGGGACGCGGCCACCGCCGGCGCGCCTGCCAGCACCGTCCCGCCGGCCAGCGCGCTACCGCCAACCTTCCGGATGAATTCACGACGCTTCATAATGTGCACCCCGGATGCGCAATCGTTACCAGCGCCATTGTAACCAGTTCGTGAAATCTGGCCAGGCAGGCGGGAGAGGTCTGGTGCGATCGCGCCGTTTGCAAATATCCGCGTTTATGCCATTATGTTCAGCACCTGGCTTCAGAATAAGAGTTAATGGCTTATAAAATAATAAAAAAGCCTACAGGGAAGACTTCACGGACGATCATATCAAGCCTGCCGGCTGGGGCCTTTGATGCAAGGCTGCCGGCGTCGGGGAGAGGTTGTCGTGTCCAAAATGCGTGACCGGGGACTGTTCACGCTGCCCATCGTGGTCGGCTTTCTGATGACGCCGGTGGCCGGTATCGGTGGCGGCCTGCTGTTCGGACTGACCACTGCCAACACTGTGCTGACCACCCTGCATGGCGCCTTGCTGCCGGCATACCTGGCGCTGATGGTCGCGTGGACCGCCCTGTACTTCCGCAGTTACCTGCGCCCGCTGCTGCAGTGGATAGACCGGAACCCGCACGAAGCCGCCGCCCCGGCACGCCTGCACCGCCGCGTGGGGCGGTTCACCCGTGATTACTGGAGCATGTTCCTGCTCTACGCCCTGGCGACGCCCGCCGTGTTCTTCGCGGCCGTCAACCACGAATTTCTGATCCATGACCTGCCGCGCTTCGCCAACTTCCTGCTGTTGCAGTTGGCCGTCGCCGTGCTGATCGGTCTGCCCGGCTATCTGATCGCCCTGGACCGTCTCGGCCGGCTGGTGGCCCGCCTGGGCGTGGACGCCGTACAGATCAGCCTGAAGTCCAAGACCCTGCTGCTGGGCGGCTTCGTTCCGTTGCTGTCCTATGCGGTGCTGATCAACTACTACTGGCACGACAGCGGCCATCTGACGTTCGGACTGGTTGCTCTGTGGTGCACCCTTGCCCTGATCACGGCGCTGGTGACCGTGCTTTCCATCCGGGGCATGGCCCAGGCGCTTGGCCCCGTACAGGACGTACTGGGCCGCAGCGGCGCTTCCACTCACCGGGACCTGGCCCGGTTGCGCCCGCAGTCCACCGACGAGATCGGCGTGCTCACCCAGACCCTGGGTCGTCTGTTCCGGCGCCTGGGCGATCAGGAATCGCAGATGCGTGCGGTGGTGGACACCGCTGCCGAAGGGATCGTGGTGGTGGACGAGAACGGTCAGATCGATACCTTCAATGCCGCCGCCGAGCAGTTGTTCGGCTACCTTGCCCACGAAATCCGCGGACGCTCGCTGTCACGCCTGTTGCCGCGGCTGGTCGCCGCAGGGGAAGCGCCCCCGGTGAACGGCGGGGAGCAGGAAATTTCCGGGCTGCACCGCAACGGCCGCCCCATTCCGGTTTCAGTGCGGATCAGCGAAATGCACATCAGCGGGCGACCCATGTACACCTGCCTGGTGGCCGACATCACCAAACGCAAGTCCGCCGAAGCCCAGTTGGTGGACGCCGAGGCCCGCTACCGCGACCTGGTGGAGACGGCCCACGACCTGGTCTGGAGCGTGGACCGGGATGGTCGCTGGCTGTACCTGAACGGTGCCTGTCGCGGGATCTACGGCTACGAACCGGAAGCCATGGTGGGGCGGCACATTCACGAATTCTGCGCGCCTCAGCACGCCGACAGCGACCAGGCGGCGTTCGCCGACGTGCTTACAGGCAGCGAGCTGGTGCTGTACGAAACGGTACACCTGGACAGGCACGGCAGCCGCCACCATTTGAGCTTCAACGCCAAGGCACACCGCGACGAGCAGGGCAACATCATCCATGTCAGCGGCACCGCCCGTGACATCAGCGAGCAGAAGGCCTTCCAGCAGCAGCTTTCCTATCAGGCCGAGCACGACTCGCTCACCGGCCTGTTCAACCGCCACTACTTCCAGCAGGAACTGAGCCGCACCGTGGCCCGCACAGGGCGCAGCGACGGGTCCTGCGCCCTGTGCTACATCGACCTGGACCAGTTCAAATACATCAACGACACCCTGGGGCACGCGGCCGGGGACCAGCTGCTGGTGGAGATCAGCGAGCTGCTGGCCGCCCATGTACGCGAAGGCGATCTGCTGGCGCGCTTCGGCGGCGACGAATTCACCCTGCTGCTCTACAACATCGATCCGCCCAACGTGCTGCGCGCGGCGGAGCACTTCCGGGTACTGTTCGACAACTACAAGTTCTTCTACGGCGCCAAGACCTTCAACATCACCTGTTCCATCGGCGCGGCCCTGATCGACCGCAACGCCTCCTCCGATGACGAAGTGCTTTCCCATGCCGATCTGGCCTGCAACATGGCCAAGGCCCAGGGCCGCAACCGCATCAACCTGTACAATCCGGCCGACCGCGACAAGGCCGGCATGGCCGAGGACATGGGATGGGCCGCACGGGTGCGGGAGATGCTGGAACGGGACCGCTTCCAACTGGTATACCAGCCCATCGTATCGGTGAACGACGGCCGTGTGCACGACTACGAAGTGCTGGTCCGCATGGTCTGCGACGACGGGGAGGTCATCCTGCCGGGCGGGTTCATGCCGGCCGCCGAGCGTTTCGGCCTGATCCACAGTGTGGACCGCTGGATCGTCAGCCGCGCCATCAAGCAACTGTCGAATCTGCGCCGCCAGGGCCATGCGGTGTGCTTCTCGGTCAACCTGTCGGGCAAGGCCTTCGAGGACCAGACCCTGCTGCCCCTGATCCACGACCGGCTGGCCGAGACCGGCCTGGACCCGTCGTGGCTGACCTTCGAGATCACCGAGTCGGCGGCGATCGCCAACCTGGGCGCCGCCACCCGCTTCATCCTGGCGCTGAAGGATATCGGTTGTCAGTTCGCCCTGGATGATTTCGGCTCGGGCTTCTCTTCGTTTACCTACCTCAAGCACCTGCCCGTGGACAAGCTCAAGATCGACGGCTCGTTCGTGCAGGGGCTGGCCAACACCCCGGTGGACCAGGCCATGGTGCAGTCCATGAACCAGGTGGCCCATGCCCTGGGCAAACGCACGGTCGCCGAGTATGTGGAAAACGCCGCCACCCTGAAGCTGCTGCAGAGCTACGGCGTGGATTACGCCCAGGGCAACTACATCGGCAAGCCGCGCGAGGCGCTGATGAACATCGCCCTGCCGGGCCTGGCGGCCAACAGCTCGGCGAAGTCCCAATGAGGCACTGAAGAACCGGCCGGCCCCGACCCCGCCGGGGCGCAGGTCGCCACTACGCGCTCGTCATGGGTTTGAGGTTCGCATACGCCACCACCAACCACTTGGCGCCGGCATTTTCGAAGTTCACCTGCACCCGGGCGTGCGCGCCCTGCCCCTCATAATTCAACACCACGCCATCGCCGAACTTGGCGTGATGCACCCGTGAGCCCAGAGAAAATTCAGCCGGTGCATCCAGGGGACCGGCCGGCCGCGCCGCGGTGGGCGTGGTGGTAACCCGGGCACGGATCTCGTGGATGTGCTCCGGGGGAATCTCCCGCAGGAAACGCGACGGCAGACAGTAAGATTCCTGACCGTGCAGCCGGCGACGTTCCGCCCAGGTCATGACCAGATTGCGGCGCGCACGGGTCATGCCGACATAACAGAGCCGGCGCTCCTCCTCCAGGCGGTCCGGGTCCTCCACCGAGCGCTGGTGGGGAAACAGACCCTCCTCCACGCCGCACAGGAACACCAGCGGAAACTCCAGACCCTTGGCCGAATGCAGGGTCATCAGCTGCACGCAGTCGTCCCACGCATCGCCCTGGGCTTCGCCGGCTTCCAGCGCCGCATGGGAGAGGAACGCCGACAGGGGATCGAGGTCCTGGTCCTCCTCGTCCAGTTCGAACTGGCGGGCGGCGTTGATCAGTTCCTGCAGGTTCTCCACCCGCGCTTCGCCGCGCTCGCCCTTCTCCTTGCTGTAGTGCTCCACCAGGCCGCTGGCCGCCACCACCGTTTCGGCCTGCTCGCCCAGGGCCAGGCCGTCGGCACCTTCGGCCATCTCCTCGATGCCGTTGAGAAACGCGGCCAGGGCATTGACGGCACGGGCGGCCAGCAGACGGTTCTCCACCACCGCCCGCGCCGCCTGCCAAAGGGACACGGCGTGCTGGCGCGCGTAGTCGCGCACCGCGGCCATGCTGCGTTCGCCCACACCCCGGGGCGGCTGATTCACCACCCGTTCGAAGGAGGGATCGTCGGCCCGGTTGGCCACCAGCCGCAGATAGGCCAGGGCGTCCTTGATCTCGGCACGCTCGAAGAAGCGCAGCCCGCCGTACACCCGATAGGGCATGCCCGTCTGGATGAGCTGCTCCTCGAACACCCGTGACTGGGCGTTGGAGCGGTACAGGATGGCGCAGTCGCTGCGCGCGCCCCCCTGGTCGATCCAGTCCTGGAGCCGGCCGATGACATAGCGGGCTTCGTCGTACTCGTTGTAGGCGGTGTACAGGGCGATGGGGTCGCCCTGCTCGCCGGCGGTCCACAGGCTCTTGCCCATGCGCCCCCGGTTGCAGGCGATCAGGGCGTTGGCGGCCGCCAGGATGGTACCGGTGGAACGGTAGTTCTGTTCCAGGCGCAGCACCCGGGTGCCGGGAAAATCCTTCTCGAAGCGCTGGATGTTCTCGATGCGCGCGCCGCGCCAGCCGTAGATGGACTGGTCGTCATCGCCCACCACGAACAGGTTGGGCTGCTCGCCCGCCAGCAGCCGCAGCCAGGCGTACTGGATGGTATTGGTGTCCTGGAACTCGTCCACCAGAATGGCGCGAAAGCGTGCCCGGTAGTGGGCCAGCAGGTCCGGATTGTGCAGCCACAGCTCGTGGGCCCGCAGCAGCAACTCGGCGAAGTCCACCACGCCGGCGCGCTGGCAGAATTCCTCGTAGGCCTTGTACACGGCCAGCTGCTGACGCGCGTAGGGGTCGCCGCCGGGCTCGATATGGTCGGGCCGCAGGCCCTCGTCCTTGCGGGCGTTGATGTAGCTCTGGCACTGGCGGGGCGGCCAGCGCGACTCGTCCAGGTCCATGGCCTTGAGGATGCGCCGGATGGCCCGGTGCTGGTCCTCCGAATCGAGGATCTGGAAACC
>DATFML010000189.1:0-13927 GCA_035266965.1 Gammaproteobacteria bacterium | reverse complement strand
TGACCCTCGGAGAGAAGACTTTCAAGGCCAGCTGCTTTGCCTGCCACGGCATGCAGGGCGGCGGTGACGGCCCGGCGGCCAAGGCTCTGGCGCCCGCGCCGGTCGACTTCCAGGGTATGCAGCCCAGTGTGCGGTGGGCTTTCCATATCATCACCAAGGGACGTCCGGGCACGGCCATGAGCGGCTTCGCCTCCATGCCCGCCAAGAAGCGCTGGGCGCTTGCCTACTACGTGGACTCGCTGTTCAAACCCGGCGCAGCCGCCAGGAGCGCCCGCTCGGGCGGCGACCAAGGCTCCGATTCACAGGCGTCCGCGGTGGGGAGGCCCCGGCCGCCCTCGGGGCGTTTGATAACCCTCAGCGAGCAGAGGAGTAAGAACCCATGATCTGGGCGCATTCCATCAACCCCATCGCCATGATCGCGGCGATCGCGGTGACCGTCTACGCAGTGCTATCCATATCCGCCTTCGCGGTCTGGGTGCTCTACACCCTGTGGCTGGAGCGCATCGGCGAGCAGCCGGACTATGCGCTGCGCCTGTTGCGTCGGCTGGTGGCGCGACCGGTGGGTGCCGCGGGCGCGTCCGGACCCGTGCCGGCAACCGCCGTGGGTTACCGGTCCGGCGTTTCGCGCGCCCATGGAAAGGAGACAGACTGATGCATGACATGATACCCCATGGGGTCGGCATGGATTTCACCTGGGCCCTGACCGTCGGTGTGGTGGTTTACTCCGCCATCGCCTTTGTCGGGTACTTTCTGTACAACGTGGTCGCCAAGCGTCGCCGGCGACGCGGGCAGCACCACGATGAGGGTCGTGCCGCGTGACTGCACACAGAGCGGACAGTCCGCCCGCGGTAGACGACGAGAGCGTGCCGGAACCCGGGCATGCGCCCATGCCTCAGGTGCTGAAGGTGGCGTGGATGATCGGTTTCGCGTTCCTGCTGGCATCTGTGGTTTATGCCTTCTGGCGGTACTGAGGGAAGTCGGTCATGAACAAGGACATCAAAGGCGGTTTCGTGTTGTACGTGGTCGTGATGCTGGTGCTGACAGGCATCTATCTGGGTCTGCAGGCGACCTCATGGGGCCGCCACGTGTGGCAGATCCTGAGCACCCAGCCCTCCAACTGGCATATTTGAACGGGGCACGCTCATGCACGATCTGGCGGACCTTCGGATCCACTACATGCTGGCCTCGTTCGTCAGCGTGTTGTTCGTGGGCGTGGTGCTGCTCCTGAAGCTGTTTCTGGTCAGCAACTACCGGCACTGGAAGCAGAGCAGGGATTTCCGCGAATCCATAGAGCAGCCCAAGTACGACTACATGGACCGCGAGCTGGGAGAAGGTTGGCGGGACCGGTAGGCGCGAAAAAAAATGCTGGGGAGCCGTTGCGCAACCCCAGCCAAGGAGGAGTACAGCCGTCGGAAAGCATTGCGAACCGTGCACCGGCCGGTAGGACCGGTCCCCGCGGCTAGCTGCATGGACCGTGCCAAGGCCTCGTCCGCAATGATCATGCGGGCCGGGGACTGTCCATGAGGGCGCCTGGCGGGGGCGTTGGCCGAATTTGCTACACGCGGCTGTTCAAAACGGGCCAGCGGTAAAGACGCTTGCGGGACGGAACCGGACCGACCGAAGCGGCTCCACTGTCGTCCCGTACAGTCTTACCTTCACCCTGGCGATCCGGCTTTCTGTGCAGGCGGACGCAGGTGCCCTGCGGCCCCGAGGCAGTCGGTCGCTGATGCCTGTCTGGCCCGCCGGGGCGCGGGCCGGTCGGTTGATTCATTTTGAATACAGGGCTGATTCATAATAGATCACTCCTTCACGGCGCAGCCCGCCGGTCAACGATAATCCATTGTCTTAGAAGGTATAAAATTGCTGGCACGGCAAGTGCAACCAATGCGCTGACAGCGACACTCAGCGCAGGAGTTTGCCGTGGAGATACTAAAAAAGAGCCTGGATCCCGTTGTGGCGATGGTCATCGTCGGCGTCCTGGACATCTTTCTGTTTCTGGTGGTGGGCGCATGGACCGTCGGGGGCGGTGAAACCATGATCACCGGCCTGCTGGCCAAGGCCGCCATCGGGGACAAGCTGCACCGTCTGCCATTCTGGGTCTACGTGTTCAAGCCCTCCTTCTACTACTGGAAGATGTACATCAGCCTGGGAATGCTGTTCGGCGCATTCGTGGGCGCTGTGCTCAGCAAGGAATTCTACTGGCGTGTGCCGCGCCGTATGGACGAGTGGGTGATGATCACCGTGGGCGGCCTGCTCATGGGCATCGGCATCCGCCTCGCCTTCATATGCAACGTCAGCACGTTCTTTGCCATCACCCCTCAGATGAACCTGGGCGGCTATCTGGCCGTGACCGGCATCATCGCCGGCGCCTGGGTGGGTTCGCTCATCTACAAGAAAGTGCTGGAGTCCTGATATGCACCACAACTCCCTGACGCAATGCCTGGCATCGTTCTTCTTCGCGGCCGTGGTCGGCTTTCTGATGCAGCGCTCGCGGTTCTGCAACACCGCCGCTCTGCGGGACGCCATGCTGTTCAAGAGCTACCGCAACACCAAGGCCATGCTGGCGCTGATGATCGTCACCACGCTGGGCTTCACGGCCTTCATGAGCGTGGGCGGCGGCCATCCCATCGAGTTCGAGGTGGGGGTCAACCAGCTGGTGGGACTGTTCCTGTTCGGCATCGGCATGGTGTTGGCCGGCGCCTGCACGGTGTCCACCTGGGTGAAGACCGGCGAGGGCAACATCGGCGCCCTGTGGGCGCTGATCTTCACCTTCGTGGGCATGTTCCTGTTCTCCCTGTTCTGGTCCGCCTATTACTGGCCGCCGGCCCCGGCGACCATGAGCGCCAGCCCCAACCTCAAGGGTCTGCAGTTCGGCATCGCCAACGCGGCCACCCTGCAGTTGAAGACCGGCATCCCGGCCTTCGTGTTCGGACTGGTGCAGACCGGCGTGCTGGGCGGCATCTACTACGGCATCGTGCGCCGCGAACGCGCAATGGCCCAGGCAAGGGAGACCGCCAGGGCCGAGACGGCCGGCGTCGAAGCGCCGGCGGCGGCGACGGTCAGCGCGGTCAGCGATGCCGGTGCGGCATGAACTGAATATCAAAGAGAGGAGCGACGATGGGACTTTTCGGACGCAAGAAGGCGGAAGCGGAACAAGGCGGTGCAGCCTCGACCGTGACCCTGGAGGACGGCCAGACCGTGGAGGTGGCACAGGTGGTGGACTGCCTCGGCGATTCCTGCCCCCGGCCACAGCTGATGACCAAGAAGATCCTGGGAAAGGTGGCGTCGGGTGAGGTGGTCCAGGTGAAGATCGACAACCCCACGTCCATGGAAGCTGTGGTGGCCATGATTCCCGACCTGGGAGGCACGCACCTGGGCACCCTCAAGGGCAGCCGGGGCTGGAGCGTGGTCATAAGGCGCAACTGAGGGGACGACGATGGCAGCTTCGGACAACAACGCGGCCGGCGCGCAGATTCAGATGACCCTGGTGGCCCTGGTGCTGGCCGCCGCCACGGTGGTGTCGATTGCCTACATCGTCATCGCCAAGCCCGACTATCTGCGCCATACCCGCTTCGGCGTGCCGTTCTATTCATCCAAGGTCATCAACCCCGTCACCCAGCGGCCATTGGACCTCAATGCCCTGGCCGACTACTACGTGCAGGGCAAGACCAAAGGGGGCCAAACGCAATGAACCTATCGACCGTATTGCAGATCGTCATGTTCTTCGTGGCCTTTTACCTGATGGCGCTGGTGTTCCTGGGCAACCCGTTCGGCAAGTGACTAGCGGAGTCTTCATGGACAACCTCAAGGTACTTGTGTTCTGCACCGCCACCCTGGTCGTGACCCTGGCGGTGTGCGTCGTGGCGGGCCGGGCGGTGATGGTGCCGCAGGCCACGGCCGAGTCGGCGACCGTACCGCAGCCGGTGGAGGCCTTTACCCAGCCGATTGATGTGGGCTCGGGCCTGGGTCCGGTGTCGGTGAACAAGCTGATGGAATACTTCGTCGCCCATCCTCCCCACACCGACGGCGGGACGGGAGCCCCGGCGCTGCCGGTGCAGCACTTCGGCGGCTGCTGAGGTCGCCCGTGTTGCCTTTGCGGCTGATGGTGCTGGCGCCGGTGCTGTTTTTCGCGCTGCTTGGATGCGGCGCTGCCGATGGTGCCAGCGCCTTGTCGTATATCGGGAGCCTGCGCGCTGCGCGGACGGCCAATACGGTGGTGCTCGATACCCGTCCGGCGGCCCGTTGCGAAACACGTTCGGTGGCCGGGGCCCGGTGCCTGCCGCCCTCGGCACTGCTGGGGCCTCATGGCCGGTTGCCGGCGTTTCGGCAGTTGGTGTGGGTGCTGGGCACCGCGGGCCTGACCGGTCGGGAGACCGTGGTGGTGGCCGGCGACGACCCGCAACGGCGCGGCTTCGTCGCCGGCGTGTTGTTTCTGCTCGGGCAGGCGCAGGTGCGGGTGCTGAGTCCGCGGCTGACAGCGCTGCTGAACGCCCACCGGGTGCCGGTGGGCACCGGTACGGGGACGTCCATGGTGGCGCAGCCCCTGTTCCAGGGGCAGGCGCGGGCGGGACTGATCGTATTTCGCGGCGAGCTGTTGCGGGCCCTGCGCAGCAGCCATCCTCCGGTGCTGTTCGACGGGCGCAGCGACGCGCGCTACTGGGGAAAAGTGGTGACTGCCCGGCGTGGGGGCCACATTCCCGGTGCCCGTTCTCTGCCGGCCGACACGCTGCAGACCCGGGGATCGTCCGCACAGCGGACGGTGGACGTACCTGCGGGCGCCATCGCCTATGCCCAGACACCGGCGAGTACCATCGCCTATTTCACGCGTCTGACCGCCGGCCTCGGTGCCCCTGTGCGCGTGTTCGTGCAGGGATGGCGGGACTGGGCCGACCACACGGCGATGCCGGTGGCCGCCGAGACCCTGCCGTCATCATTCCCGTCCGCGACGCCGCCACCGCGCAGTGCGCCCCGGGGCGGCACGTCGGTGTCGGCGTCGTTGTTCGCGGTGTCCATCACGTCGCTGCTGTTCGCCATTGCGGCGGTGGCGATCGCCATGCGGAGGAAACAATGGATTTGATGTTCGTGATTTCGAACCCGGAGGCGGGAACGTACCTGGGCCCCCTGCTGGCCGCCTGCGAGCGCCGCGGGTTGCACTGGTCGTGCTTTTTCACCAACGACGGCGTACGGGCGGTCATGCACGACAAGGTTCGGCCCCTGCTGCCGAGGGCGGTACAGGCGGCCGTGTGCGGCGATTCATGGAAACGTTTCATGGGCGATGCGGACTGCCCCATCGACGTGGGCAGCCAGACCGAGCACAGCGCACTGGTCGCTGAAGCCGGGAAAATCGTGAGCCTTTGAGGTCGCCGCCGGTGGCGACGGGGGACAGGGTATGAGCAGGCGGGAAAAGAACATCGTGTTGCTGGGACGGCGGGACCACACCGAGGCCATGCGGGTGGCGGCGGGGCTCACCATTTTCGGGCACCGGGTTCGACTGGTGCTGATGGACCGGGAGGTCGAGGACACGCCCGAGAACCGGGCCCAGGCGGAGTTGCTGGAACTGTCGGACATCGAGCCTGAAACCACGGTGGCCGGCACTGACCTTCCGCACCTGTCATCGGGAGCCCTGGCCGAGTTGATGGTCGGCGCCGATGCCGTGGTGTGCGTATGAAAGACAAATCGAGAAGCGCAAGCCGCAGGGGTGGGCCATGAATATCACGATCCTGTCGACGGGTCTGTTTCCGGATGCCCAGACCATGACCGAAGCGGTCAGCTATCTGGAGGCGGCGCACTATGTGTACCGGTGCGATCTGCACACGATGGAGGACCGGGACGAAGAATGGGACCGGGTACTGGAGGAGGTGCTGGGCGCGGACAAGGTTATCACGGTGTAGGGTCCGGCGGCCGCGCCGGGCGGGTACGCAAACGCAGAAAACAAAGCCGCATTGACTGGGTTCACCACGAGGAGACGGAGATCATGAACAAGACGACAGTAGCAGGTTGGATGACGGCGGCGGCCGTCGGTCTTTCCATGGGTTACGGGGGTGTCGCCATGGCAGCGGCTGCGCCGCTGGTCAGCCCTCAATGGGTGGCGGATCATGCCTGCAAGCCCGGCGTGGTGGTGCTTGATGTGCGCAGCCCCGTGGGTGGCGGCGGTAATTACTACACTTTCCTGCGCGGGCACGTGAAATGTGCCGTGTACAGCAACTACAAGAAGGCCGGTTGGCGCGTCAAGGCCCATGACGTGCCGGGTATGTTGCCGCCGACGGCCAAGCTGCAGAAGCTGATCAGGGGCCTGGGAGTCAACAACGGCGAGCATGTGGTGATCTACACCGCCGGCACCAACGCTCTGGACATGGGCAGCGCTACGCGGGTGTTCTGGACCTTCAAGGTGCTGGGCGACAACAACGTCTCCATCATGAACGGTGGCTATGCCGCCTACGCGGCCGCCAAGCTGCCCACCGCGCGCGGTGCCGACAAGTCCGGCGGCAACGGCAACTTCACCGCGCACTTCCAGTCCCGCTATCTGGCCAGTGAGAAGGACGTGGACAAAGCATTGCACGAGCATGGCGTGACCCTGGTGGACAACCGGCCCCATTCCCAATATCTGGGCGTGGTCATGCCGGGCATGGACAAGCGCGCGGGCACCATACCGGGCGCCAAGAACGTGCCCCAGAGCTGGCTGACGGTCAACGACGGCGGCAAGTTCCGGTCAGTGGCCCAGATCAAGGCCCTGTACAAATACGCGGGAGTGCCCACCTCGGGAAAGCAGATCAACTTCTGCAATACCGGCCACTGGGCTTCTTTGGGCTGGTTCGTGAGCTCGCAACTGCTGGGCAACAAGAACGCCAGTGTATACGACGGCTCCATGTCCCAGTGGACGCGCAACGCCAAGCTGCCGGTGCAGCAGCGGATGAAGATCGCGGGCAACTGATGCCGCTGTCGGCTGTGCCCCGCCCCGGGGGCGGCGCCGACAGCCCGGCACCGCGGGCCGGCCTGCTGCTGCAGGCCGGCTCCCGCCGCCGGGACCTCGCCGCCCAGCTGGAGGTGGCGCGCGATGACGCCATGCGCCTGGCCGGCAGTGGGTTGAACAAGCCACGCCGCGTCGGGTTGGAGGCGAAAGTCCGCTCCGCGCTGGGTGTGCTGCCCCTGACGGCCCGAGCCTATCTGCAGGACGACGGCGCAGCCGAGGCTTCGGCCCTGGCAACCCTGAAGCGGGCGCAGCGGGCGTTGCAGAGCCGGGACTGGAAGCGGGTGGCCGCTGTATTGTCGCAGCTTTGCAGCGCGTATCCGTTGCGATTGGCCGGGCTGCGCCCCGGGAATGCGGGGCCGGCGGCGGTGGCGGCCGCAGGACGCTCCTATCAGCACAGCTGTGCCATGTGCCATCGCTACGCCCGGCCGGATTCGCAGTTGCCGGCACCGGATCTGTTCCGATGGTCCCGCACGCTCGGTGCGCGGTCATTCGTGGCCCGTATGATCGACGGTGTCCATGGCACGGCGTTCACCAGCTTTGAAAACCCACTCTCAGCCGCCGAAATTGCTGCGCTCTACGCCTATTTCCGCACCGGCGGGACGGTTGCAGCGGGTGGTTCCCCGGACAAGGCGCGTTGATGTGGCGGGCGCAGCCGGGCAGGGTCGGTTGGTGGTAGACTGGTGGGCGACCTGCGGAGGTGGCGAAGTGCCTGTCTGTCTGAACCGGCCGATCCTTAGGCGTGTTGTGCGATGGTCAACGATGAGAAAGCTGTCGGTCATTGCGGCACTGCTTGTGGTGCTGCCGGTGCAGGGACTGTACGCCGCGCCCGACCGGCAGGCGCACTTTCTCGCCTTCGGCGTGCTGCCCATTCAGAGTCCCACCAAGCTTGCCGGCATGTTCATGCCCCTGGTGGAAGGTATCCAGAAGGCGCTGGGACAGCCCGTTGAGTTCGTCACCGCGCCCAGCTTCGCGACCTTCATGAAACGGGTGATGGCGGGCCGCTACGACTTCGTCTATCTCAATCCCTTGCTGCTCAAGCGGGCCGAGAAGGCCGGTTATCATGCCGTCGCCAAGGTGGCCCGCGAACCGTTTACCGGGATTCTGGTGGTGCGCCGCGACAGTCCGCTGCACAATCTGAATCCGGCGACGCTGCCCAAGGGGCTGCGCATCGGTTTCCCCGATCCGAACGCCTACGCCGCCACGGTCATGACGACTCAGTACATGAAGAAGTTGGGCATCGATGTGCACCGGGACTTTTCCGTCAAATACTTCGGCTCCCAGAACTCGGCCATCATGGCTGTCTATGCGGGCCTGGTGGATGTGGCGGGCACCTGGTGGCCCTCCCTGCGGTCCATGCCGCCGCGGGTGCGTAAGGGGCTGCGCGTGATTGCCGAAACCCCACCGCAGCCCCAGATGCCGATCGCGGTTCGCAGCGGTATGGCGCCGCAGCGCGTGCGCAAGCTGACCCGCTATCTCACTTCGCTCACTCACTCCGCTTCCGGGCGTCGGGTCCTGCGGCACCTGGGTTTCAAGCACGGGTTCGCGGCGGCTAACGACAGCGAATATGCCAAGGTGGGGCAATGAACACCGTCGCGGAAAGCGCTTCCGAGACTCTGCCCTTGACGCGTGCGCGAAGGCGCGAGCGCTTTCGCGGGCGCTTCGCATCCCTGCGTTTTCGGTTGATTCTGTCGGTGGCGCTGGTCCATGCGGTGCTGATGGGCACGTTCGTGTGGGAAGCGGTCCGGGACCAGTCGGCCGACATACGCGCCCAACTCGTGAGCCGGGGCCATGAGTTGGTGACCCTGATGGCCGTAGCCAGCACCAATGCGCTGCTGGCTGAGGATCTGGGATCCCTGGGGGAAGTGACCGACAGGGTCAAACGTCAGCCGGGTGTGGTCTACGGCGACATCGTGGATATCCGCGGCGATGTGCTGGCCAGCTCCGACCCCGCCCGGGTGGGCCACCGGGAGACACGGCCTCTGAACGTCAGGGACCACTTTCCGCTGAAACCCGGGGACCACGTGCTCGACCTCAGCCGTCCCATCGAGGTGGCCGGCCGGCGGGTGGGAACGGTGCTGCTGGGGCTGAGCACGCGCAGCATGGACACCGCGTTGGAAAAGACCCGCGACGCGGGCCTGCTGTTCATCCTCATGGCCCTGGTGGTGGGCAGCGTGGCGGCCTGGGCGCTGTCCATGATCGTGACCCGCAACCTGCACATCCTGATCAGCGCCGTGCGCCGTATCGCCAAGGGTGACCTCGACGTGCGGGTCAACGTGAACAGCCGCGACGAGGTGGGTATTCTCGCGCGGGCCTTCAACGGCATGGTCGCTTCCCTGCAGCGCACCTCCCGGGAGGTCAGCCGGGAGCACGAAAAGCGCACCGAGGCGGAACGGTTGGCCTGCGTCGGCGAGCTGGCGGCCAGTATCGCCCATGAAATCCGCAATCCCCTGGCCGCGGTGGTCAATGCGGTGCCGTTGCTGGACAGCGAGAAGCTGGATCCGGAGGATCATGCCGAGGCACTGAACATCATCAACGCCGAATCCCGCCGCCTTCAGCGTATTCTCGAGGATTTTCTGCGCTTTTCGAGGATGCGCGAACCTCAGCCCGTGGTCGGCGACCTGGGGGGGCTGCTGGAGGAAGTGTCCCAGTCGGTCGCCCACGATCCCGCCGTGCCCGCGACGGTCGGCATCCGCTGCCATGTGCCGGCCGGGCCGTGCCGTGCCTCCTACGATCCGGATCTGCTGCGACAGGTGCTCTGGAACCTGCTGCTCAATGCCATTCAGGCCATGCCGGAAGGCGGTACGGTGGATATCAGCACCGAAACCCTGGACGGTCAGGTGCGGGTGACCATCGCCGACACCGGCACGGGTATCCCCCATGACATCATCGACAAGGTGATGCGACCCTTTTTCACGCGCCGCGGCGACGGCACCGGTCTCGGCCTTGCCATCGTGCAGCGCATACTGATGCAGCATGGGTCCAAGCTGTCCATCGACAGCGAGCCCGGCCACGGGACCCGGGTGACTTTCCAGCTGCCGGCAGGTTAGAAAGCATGTCCACCATATTGATAGTCGACGACGAGTACTCCATCCGCCGCACGCTCGGCATGCTGCTCAAGAGCCACGGCCACCGCGCCCTGGAAGCGGCCTCGGTGGAGGAGGCGGTGAAACTGCTGGACAGCGAACCCCTGGACCTGCTGATCACGGACATGCGCCTGGGACCGGACAACGGCATGCAGCTGCTGTCGGAGATGAGCGCCCGGGGCAACGCCGAAAGCATTGTCATGACCGCCTACGGGTCCATCGAAAACGCCGTGGACGCCATGCGTCTGGGGGCCTACGACTATCTGACCAAGCCCATCAATCCCGACGAGCTGTTGCTGCGGGTCAACAAGGTACTGGAAAAGAAATCCCTGCGTGAAGAGGTCGACCGGCTCCGGCAGCAGCTTTCCGGCCGCAATGCGGTGCGCGGTATCGTGGCCGAGAGTCCGGCCATGAAGCAGATTCTGCAGCTGCTGGAACGCATCCGTACCCAGGACATACCGGTGCTCATCACCGGCGAGACCGGCGTGGGCAAAGAGGTCATCGCACGGGCCGTCCATGCCATGAGCCACCGCGCCAAGGGTCCGTTCGTGGCCATCAACTGCGCGACGCTGCCCGAGGAGTTGCTCGACTCGGAGCTGTTCGGACATGTCAAAGGCGCGTTCACCGGCGCCTCCCAGTCCAGGCCGGGCCTGTTCCGGGAGGCCGACGGCGGCACGCTGTTCCTGGACGAGATCGGCGATGTCAGCCCGCGGCTGCAGGCCAAGCTGCTGCGGGTACTGCAGGAAGGAGAGGTGCGGCCGGTGGGCGGTGGCGCACTGTTTCATGTGGACGTGAGGGTGGTGGCCGCCACCAACCGGGACCTGGAGCGCCTGAGTCGCATGGGCGAGTTCCGCAACGATCTGCTGTTTCGTCTGAACGTGTTGCCGGTGGTACTGCCGCCGCTGCGGGAACGGCGCGAGGATATTCCGGCGTTGATCGATCATTTTCTGGCCGGCTTGCGGGAACGACGGAGCATGCCTGACCTGAACCTGACGGCGACGGCGCGCCGCAAGCTCATCCTGTACGACTGGCCCGGCAATGTGCGGCAGCTGGAAAACGTCCTGGAACGCAGCTTTGCCCTGTATCCGGGGCCGCTGCTGGATGCCATGGAAGTGGTCATCAACCCGGGCGCCGGTGGAGACAACGCGCTGGACGATCCCGGCGAGTTGCCCCTGGCGGAGGTGGAGGCCCGTCACATTCGTCAGGTGCTGGCCGCCCAGCATGGCAACCAGGTGGCGGCTGCGAGAATTCTGGGCATCAGCCGCTCGACCCTGCGCCGCAAGCTGCAGGAAATGGGCGCTCTGCCGGCCAGCGCGCCCGGTCCGAGCCGTGAACTGGGCTGAGCCTCTCGCCGTGACTGCTCCCTGTCATGCCAGTTCACCTACCGAGTGCTTCATCTGACGCTGGCGTTTCGTTCATGGTGAGTATCTCCGAATATTCCTGAATACCAAAATACGTCAATGCAGTGACATTCCCGCCTTCGCAGGGTCAGAATAGATGACAGGCGCTGCGAAGCCGGCGCCGGTGCACTTGGGGGCAGGTCATCGAGGTAGCGGGGATGGAGTCCTTCGAGCACAAGCTGCAGAAGTTCGATCCGGGGGTGGTGTGGTTGGACGGCCACAACCGGGTGCTGGCCTTGAATACCATTGCGTCCAGTGTGTTGGGTGTGGCGGTCGGCGATGCGGTGGGCAGTGAGATTCTCCAGCTGCATCCGCAAAAGAGCCGCAACAAGGTCCAGTGGCTGCTGGAATCGGCCAGTTGCCCGGTCACCTCGCCGCCGCCCATGACCATGATGATCAACGTGCCCGACCGGGTTCTGCTCATCAAGGTCTCCAAAATGTTCAATGCCGGCGAGCCGGTCGGCACGTCCATGATCTTCTTCGATCTCACCGACGTCACCACCAGCCCCCTGCTGCCGGACGGCGGCCCGGATCGGCTGCGCCAACTGTTCAAGCTGCCCGTGTACAGGAAAAGCAAGGTGGTGCTGCTCGATCTGAAGACCGTCTCCCATTTCAAGGCGGACGGTCACTACACCACGGTGTATACGGAAAACGAACGATACCTGTGTAATCTGTCCCTGTCCGATCTGGAACAGCGTCTGGACGGCACCCGTTTCGTGCGGGTGCACCGCAGTTACATGATCAACGTGCATTACGCCACCGCCTTCGAGAAGCTCGACGAGCAGTGCACGGTGGTGATGAGCACCGTGCCGGAAGAGCATGTGCCGGTCAGCCGCAGCAACCTGCACAAGCTCAAAGCCATGTTCGGCCTCACCTGACCCACACTTCCGTTCAGGAATTCTCTGCGCCGTTCGCGCGCGCAGCCGGGCTTTCGTGCATCGGCGGTTGCACCCGCGAACCGGTGCCCTAAGTTGGTGTTACTGCGCACACGGCTCGCCGGAGCCGCCGCGCATCCCCTGTGCCGATTTCCCCGCGGCCGTTGCAGAGGAGACGCCATGCCATGATACCGGGCCATTTCGAATACCACGCACCGGCCTCCGTGGACGAAGCGCTGAAGCTGCTCGTCCAGTACGGTGACGAAGCCAAGGTGCTGGCCGGCGGGCACAGCCTGCTGCCCATGATGAAGCTGCGCTTCGCCGAACCCGGCCATCTGGTGGATATCAACAATATTCCGCAGCTCGCCGGCATCAGCGAGCAGGGCGGCACCCTGCATATCGGAGCCATGACGCGCGAGAACGACCTCATTGCCTCCCGGTTGCTGTGGGACAGGTGTCCGCTGATTCCGGAAACGGCGCAGGTGATATCCGATCCCCAGGTGCGCAATTGCGGCACCATCGGCGGCGACATCGTCCATGGCGACCCGGGCAACGACCACCCGGCGGTGATGATGGCCCTGGACGCCGAGCTGGTGCTGCGAGGCCCCGACGGCGAGCGTACGGTGCCGGCCAACGGCTTCTATCTGGGTACCTATTTCACTCAGATGGAAGCGGAGGAAATCCTCACCGAAATCCGCGTGCCCGTCCCTGCGCCACACACCGGTCATGCCTACTGCAAGCTCAAACGCAAGACCGGCGATTTTGCCACCGCCGCCGCCGCGGTGCTGCTCACCATGGACGGAGACACCTGCAGCGCGGCACGTATCACGCTCACCAACGTGGGACCCACACCGCTCAAGGCGGACGCGGCGGAGCAGGCGCTGCAGGGCCAGCGGATCGACAAGGCGCTGATCGAGAAGGCGGCCGCCGAGGCCATGGCCATCTGCGACCCGGCCGAGGATCTGCGCGGGGACCGCGAATACAAGATTCACATGGCCGGGGAAATGACCCGGCGGGCCATCCGCCAGGCCCTGGACCGTGCGGGGAGGAGCTAGAACATGGCCAAGCAGCAGATTTCCTTCACTCTCAACGGCGAGGCGGTGGACGCGCTGGTGGAGCCGCGCCATCTGTTGATTCATGTGCTGCGCGAGGCACTCGGACAGACCGGCAGCCATATCGGCTGCGAGACCTCCCACTGCGGCGCCTGCACCGTGGATCTGAATGGACGGTCAGTCAAGTCCTGCACCGTGCTGGCCGTGCAGGCCGACGGTGGCGAAGTGCTGACCGTGGAAGGCCTGGCCAAAAACGGCGAACTGCACCCGGTGCAGGAGGGCTTCATGCAGGAGCATGGCCTGCAATGCGGTTTCTGCACGCCTGGCATGATGGTGCGGGCCTACCGCTTCCTGCAGGACAACCCCGATCCCACCGAAGCGCAGATCCGCGCCGGCATGTCCGGCAACCTGTGCCGGTGCACGGGCTACCAGAACATCGTCAAAGCGGTGATGTACGCGGCCAAGAAGCTGCGCGAACAGCAACCGGCGTAGAGGGGATGGCACAGTGACAGCGACCGCAGAGACAATGAACGACGAGTTGCAGACC
>DATFML010000188.1:0-15835 GCA_035266965.1 Gammaproteobacteria bacterium | reverse complement strand
GGCCGCCTATCGGGAACGCAACGGCAGTATCAGTATCATCCGCAAATAGCGGCCGGCTCCCGCCGACGGATCCCTCACTGCAGGCATGTCCCTGGCCCGGGCGTGAGTTTTCCGGTGCCGCGGGCGCCGCCGGCCGGCCGTTTGCGCCAGGGCATGGACCACCGGGCGAGTGGGCTTTCGGTCATCGGGTGCCGGCGACCGCCGGGTACACTTCTGTATACGAACGAGGCACACACGGATGACGGCTTCGCCGCCTCTGGAAGGCCGATACGGGCCGATGCTGACCATCGCGCTGTTTGCGCTGGTCCCCTATATCCTGGTGGTCAGCGGCGCCGCGCTCTATCGGGGCCAGGTAATGAGCGATCTGGGCGCGACCGGCGCCGGCCTGGCCATCGTGCAGGGGCTTTCCATTGCGGGCTACGCCTTCGGCGCACTGTTGGCAGGCGATCTGGTGAACCGCTTCCGGCAGCGGCACCTGTTCCTGGTCGCCGAAGCCCTGTTCGTGCTCGGATGGCTGTTGGTGGCCGTGTCAGGCGGCATCGTCACCTACGGCGCCGGGCGGGTGCTGGCCGGGTTCGCCACCGGCACGTTGCTGGTGACGGCGCTGCCGCCGGTGGTGCGTCGCTTCCCGGCCGATCAGGTGCCGTTCACGGCCGCCTTCATCAATATCGGCCTTTTCGGTGCGGTGGCCGCCGGGCCGCTGCTGGGCGGGGCGGTGGCGGCCAATCATATCTGGCGGATCTTCTATGGCGCCTTCGCCGGACTGGGCGTGCTCACCGCTGTCGTAGCCATGTTGAGCCTGCCCCATGACGAGCCGCCCAACCCGGACCTGTCGTTCGACCCCCACGGGCTGGCGCTGGGTTTTGCGGCGACCGCACTGCCCTTCTGGGCGAGCGGGGAGCTGCGCGCCCACGGTGTCGGCACGCCCGTCGTCGCGGTGCCCCTGGGCATAGGCGTGGCCTGTTTCCTCGCCCTGATGCTGGTGGAATACCACAAGCCGGGGGCCTTGTCCCCGGTCAAGAAGATGTGGACCACCTTCCCGGTGGCGGGCACCCTGATCGCCATGATCGGGGGCGGGGCGTTCGTGACCTTCGTTTCGCTCACCATCGAGTGGCTCGTCCGGATCGAGCACTGGCCGCCGCTGGCCGCCGGGCTGCTGTTCTGGCCCCAGGTGGCCGGCGCGCTGTTGACCGCTGCACTGCTCGGCGTGCTGTTCCGCACCCGCTTTCTGCCGGTGCTGGCGTTCAGCGGCATGGTGCTGCTGCTCGGCGGCGGCGCGCTGCTGCTGTCCTGGCGCCCGCAGGACGGACATGTCCATCTGCTGGCGGCGGTGGGTCTGCTGGGGCTCGGCGCGGGCGCTACGGTCAGCCCCGGCCTGTTCCTTGCCGGTATGTCACTGCGAACCCGTATTCTGGGCCGCATTCTTGCGCTCATCGAACTGGTGCGTTCCAGCGCCGACTTCATCCTGGCGCCGGTCATGCTGAAGGTGGCCGCGGAGTCCTCCAGGGCGCCGGGGGTCGCCGCCGCAGGGATCCACAGGGCCATGTGGATCACCTGGCTGATCACCCTGGCCGGTACCCTGTTCATCGCCGCGCTTTACCTGCTGGGCGGAGGCGGCCTGCCGCGGCCCGACCTGATAGCGTGGGTGCAGCGCGACCGTACTGCCATTCACTCGCCGCCCTTGCTGGACGCGGTCCGGCGCCGCAAATAAAGATACCGGAGTGACGGTTCGACAGCCGGCATGGCTGCCACACGGTCACTGTTGGAATTGGTTTTACCCGGGACCCCCAATCGATGATGGCCCTCAGTCATTCAATCTGAACCCCTCGCGGTACCGCCGCCCCACCTCGATCCCGATCGAGGCCACGGACGTAAAACCACCGACTCTTCCCATCCACGCGTGAGCGTTCCGGCGCGCCGCCAAACGACACGTTGACCGCACAAAACACTGGTTGAAACCACCCGCCCGATTAATTGATTTTTGTCATCCAATTGGCACTTGGTTGTCCCTGCGTGTCCCCGTATTGATGCGCGTCAAACCGCCCTTGCACCGTCCGTGCTGAAATTTCGGGAAACAAAAACAGACAAAATTTGATTCGAAGAGGGAGGTGCGCCATGAATGTTCATAAGTTTCGATTTTACCCGGGCGGGTATTTGAGTGCGGCGCTGCTCGCAGCAGTGTCCGCTGTCGCCCTGGTACTGGGGGGATGCGGTGGTGGCGACGGCAGCTCGGCCGACAGCGGCTCGAATACGCCGGTCACCATTCAGGAGTCCTACCTGGACACCCAGGCCGCCCACATCGGCGGCGCCACCGTCGCCGTAAAGCGCTACGCCGACGGGTCCGGCGGCGAATGGGTACTCTACAGCATGGCCAACCGCCTGGCCGCCACCCGAATCGGCATGACCAAGAGCGCGGTCACGGAGATCGACAACCTGCCGGGAACCATCCGTCACATCACGGTCGTGCCGGACAAGCCCATTGCGCTTCTGTCCATGGGCGAGAAGGGTATCGGCGTGGTGGATATCAGCAATCCGGCGGCGATGGTGTACCTGGGCACGAGGTCGGTGAACTACACCACCCCCGACGTCGACTACTCGGACGGCGGCGGCAACCCCCTCACCGAGCCCTCCGCCGAACACACCAATGGCTTCATCAGCGACCTTCTCGTCTACAACGACGGCACCGAAGACCAGCTTCTGATCGCGAACAAGGCGTTCGGCATCCAGAAGACGAAGCTGTCCAGCCTGCTCGACGCCGCGCCGGGCTCGGCCATCACGATCGACGGACCTCAAACCTGGACGCTGAAATACGCGGGCGAGAATCCGTGGGGCGGGCCGCTCAGCCTGAAGATGCACGAGGGTAAGCTGTATGCGGTGCTGGAGTTTATGGGCATCGGCATCTACGATCCGGCGGATCTCACGCGCCTGGCCGGCTACAACCTGTACGCCGATCCCACGACCCGCGAGGACTGGTTCGGCTACCAGCACGAGAAGGCGGTCGATGTGCTCAGCGGCGACTACATCGACTCCGATGGTATGCCCACATGGCAGGAGGCGTCCCGCGAACTGATGAGCAACCGGGACAACACCACGCTCGCCCATTACCCGTGGGCGCGCTTCGACCGCTACGGAAAGTACTACTACAACGCCCGCTCCGTGGACGTGGTCGACCTGCCCAACGGGAAGACGATGGCCTACATCGCCTACGGGCTGGGCGGCCTGGTGGCGGTGGACATGACCAATACGCCCACCTACGCCGGCTACGTGCCGGCCCCGCCCGCACACGGCCCGGACGAGCCGACCGGTACGAGCTCGAAGAGCATCCTTTCGCACCATGGTTCCGGGATGCTCGCGGAGGCGGGCGTGCAGGACGTGCGCGTGGTCCCCGACCCGAGCGGCAACGGCAGCTACGACGCCTATATGAGCGATCACTTCGGCGGCCTGGTGGTGGTCAGCGGCGCCGAGAACCCGGCGGCCTATTGGCACGGTCCGAAAGGCAAGGGCAACTACAAAAACGACACCAACTCCGAGCCCTATTGGCCGGACTACGAGTTCGTCACCTCCTACGACATGACGCCCGTGCCCTTCGGCGACGAATCGCTGCCGCAGTTCCTGGTCGACAATGGCGGCACCTTCGATTCGCCGGTGGTGCTTGCGACCGGTGAGATCAACAGCCACGGCGGGGCGATGTTCGTCATGCCCGACGCCAAGTTCGCGGAGCAAGACCAGGTCGACGTGGTGCAGTCCGCGGGCGCCGGCGGGGTCAACTTCATCGACATCACGAATCTCTCCTCCGGCGTGCCACTGGACCAGCGCTATTCGGTGCCGGTGCACCTCGCCAGTACCAAAGAGGTGGGCGCGGCGCCGGCCGGCGAACCTACCGAGGTGGCAATCGGGCATTCCGAAGGACTGGCGGTGAACGGCAACTATCTGTACCTGGCCGACGGCCCCAATGGGATGAGTGTGTGGCGCATCGCCGACGCGAACGGCACGCCGACCGACGATCTGCACCTGGTTGCCAACACGCTGATGGACGAGTATCCGCTCGATGGCGTCCTGCCGACACCCCACGCCCATGGCGTCCTGTTCGGCGAAGATCCGACCGAGGCCTACGTACTGAGCCAGAGCCTGGGCCTGCGGCGGGTGGACGTGTCGGGCGTGGGTAGCGCGCAGCCGGGCGCCCCCCTGCTGCTGACTCCGTCCCGCAGCGACTTCTACGAGCACAGCACGGAAGGCTCGGGGAACCTCGGCGGGATCAAGAAACAGGATCACGCCTATGGCGGGATCATCTACGGCAATTACGCGATCGTCGCGGACGGCAGCAACGGCCTGACGGTGTACGACACCACCGTGCCTGCCGACACCACCACCGGTGCAGCCATTGTCGCCAACCTGGGAGGCAGTGCGAAAGGCAAGGCGCCGCTCGGGCGGGCCTCGTCGGTGAAGCTGTGGACCGATCCGTCGAACGGGAAGATCTACGCGGTGGTGGCGGCCGGTGCCTATGGTATCTCGGTGGTCGACATGACCGATCTGCTGGTCAACGGCACCCGACCCGGCATGACGCTGCTCAAGACCTTCCAGCCGATCAAGATCGAGGAAGAGGAGGAAGAGGGAATCCACGTGGGCAACGCCGACGGCAAGAGCGTGGACGTGCAGATCGTCAACAACATCGCGTACGTCAGTTACGACAGCTTCGGCATCGTGGCCTACCGGATGTCCGACCTGGTCCAGCCGCTGGCCGATTATGCGCCGCCGGGGCAGCAGGCGGGCGTCTGCGCCGGCGTGGATCCGACCAAGCTGTTCACGCCGAACGGCGGTGTGGATTGCCGGCCGGTGGCCGTGGGGCAGTTCAACCTGGACAACGTGGACCCCGCGTACGCGGCCCTCGAAGGCGGTGCGGAGTACATGACGGCACAGCTCTTCCCCGCAAATACCGTGATCGACAACGGCGCGGGCAGCCTGTACTCCTTCGCCACCCCCCATGTGCTGCTGTACGTGGCTTACGGCGACGCGGGTGTCATCAAGCTCGACTGGAGCGATCCAGCCCATCCAGTGCTGTTACAGCACCATGATACGGCGGGTGACGCCCTGGCAACGGCCATCGCCAACGGCCGTGTCTACGTCGCCGACTATGACGGCGGTCTCGTGGTCTTCAGGAAATAGGCGCTGGCAATCGAGGTCGGAGTGATGGTTCTGCCATCACTCCGACCTCATTACCCTCAGTACAAACGTTCGTAGCGTTACGTTGTTTGATCCGCCGGATGATTCCGTCTGCCGGGTGTCATAAATCCGGGCCTGTTCGGGATACCGCGATGTGTCCGGCGGTGGACGGCAAAGTCGATGCTTGCGAACGGGCGGTCTGACGCTCAGCCACGATAGCGCAAGGCGTCGACCAGCAGCGCGAATGGACGCCGGGCTGACGGTCAACGAGAGCAAGGAGATTCTGGTACAGCTCTATGCCCATGCCGGCTTTCCCCGCAGCCTGAATGCCATACAGGCCTTCATGGCCGTTATGGAGGAGCGGCAGGCGGGGGCCGTCCGGGAGAAGGACGCAGGTCCCCTCCCGTCCGACATGGACCGGGACGAGTACGGCGCGCAGGTTCGTGCCAGGCTGGCGGGATTGGAGGACATGCCGGCGCCAACAGGTTTCCAGCTCTTTGCGCCTGTGATCGACCGGTTCCTCAAGGAGCACCTGTTTGCGGACATCCTTGCCCGCGACAACCCGGACTACCAGAGCCGTGAGCTGGCAACCATTGCGGCGCTGGCGAGCATGACGGGAACGACCGCCCAGCTGCGGTTCCATCTGGGTGCGGCTATGAATACCGGGCTGACCGAATCCCAGGTGAAGGATTTCGTTTCCGTGCTGGAATCGCGCGTTGGATCAGAGCAGACCGAAAACGCGTCAGCCGCTCTGGCGGAGGTGCTGCGCGCCCGAATGCAATAAGGCTCGGGGGCCTTTACGCGGGCGGCCAATTGACCTGGCCGGACGTATCGTGACCGGTTCCGCTTACGGGACCGGTCGGTCATCACCGTTTTCAAACGAGTCTGACCCCTTTGGTGTCATTGAACCGGCCGGCTCAGAGTCGCCGCCAGAAGGGGGCTGCGGCACCAGCCGCAAGGCATCGGCAGGCAGTCGGGCCCACAGGTGTGAGCCGACAGCAAGGTCCCGGGCCCACCAGGCCGGCGCCCAGGCCTGCAGGCGCGGAGGCCCGTCCAGTTGCAGCATCAGCAGCGAGCCGGCGGACTGCAGGCCGGTGACTGTGACTTCCAGGCAGTTGTGGACGGACTCGGGGCGCGACCGCGCGAGCTCGATCTCACCCGCGCACAGTCCGGCCTGCAACGGCCCGGCGGGCACGGCGGTCGCCGTGCTTTCCAGGACGCGGCCGGCCACTTCCAGACGCAGGCCGTCGGCCGGGGAGCCGAGCACACGGGCCGGCCACAGGTTGTCGATGCCCAGATGGGCGGCGACCCGGGTGTCGGTCGGACGCGCGAGCACCTCGCCGTAGGGGCCGGCCTGCAGCAGACTGCCGTTTGCCAGCACGGCGACATGATCGGCGAGGATCGCCGCCTCGCTGCGGTCGTGGGTGACGTACACCACCGCCAGTCCATGATCGTCGAGCAGGTGGCGTACCCCCGTGTGCAGGGCCTGCCGGCTCGTTGCGTCCAGGTTGGCGCTGGGTTCGTCGAGCAACACCAGAGCCGGCTCCATGGCCAGGGCGCGGCCGAGGGCGAGGCGTTGGCGTTGGCCGCGGCTGAGCTCGCGGGGATAGCGTCTTCCCATGCCGTCGAGTCTGAAGTCCGTCAGCAACTGTTGCAGACGCGTGCGCTTGTCCCGCGATGTGCCCCGCAGACCGAAGGCCAGATTGGCCTCCACGTTCAAATGGGGAAACAGCGCCAGGTCCTGGGGCACGTAGGCAATCCGCCGCCGTTCCGGCGTGTGGGCGGTAATGTCCCGGCCGTGCAGCACGATGCGGCCTGCGTCCACGCTCGTGAAACCGGCCACTGCTTCAAGGAGCGTGGTCTTACCCGCACCGTTGGCGCCCTGCACCGCCAGGCAGCAGCCGGCCGGCACCTGTATATCCAACGGACCGAGCTGGAAAGCACCGCGATGTACTTCCAACCCGTCCAGATGCAGTCCCGTGGCGCTCACTTCCCTGCACCGAAACGCCTGACGCCCGCAAGGCCGCGCAGCAGCAGGAATATCAACAGTGAGATCACCAGTACGATGAAGGAAAGCGCCAGGGATTCGGGCAGGCCGAAGCGCAGGAACAGATTGTATATCTTCACCGGCGCCGTCATGGGGTAGTAGGCGATGATGATGACGGCGCCGAACTCGCTCACTGCGCGGGCATAGCTCAAGGTCACTGCGGTCAACAGGCCGCGCCAGCTCAGGGGCAGAACGACACGCCACAACACCCCCCATGGGCCGGCACCGAGGCTGCGGGCGGCCTGCTCCAGGCGCGGGTCGATGCCTTCGAAGGCCAGGCGCGCGGCGCTGACCGTATAGGGCGCGCTGACGAACAGCATGGCCACCACGATGCCCGGCAGGCTGCCCCAGAATTTCAACCCGAACAGATGATGCAACGGGACGCCCAGCAGTCCCCGCCGGCCGTAGACGAACAATACCGCCATGCCGGCGACCACGTGCGGCACGGTCAGCGGCACGTCCACCACCGCCTGGAGCAGCCCCTTGCCCGGAAACTCGCCGCGGGCCAGCAGCCAGGCCAGCGGGATGCCCAGCAGGCCGGCCGCCAGTGCGGTGAGCGCCGCCGCCTCCAGGCTGAGCAGTACCGCGGACTGGGCTGCGCTGTCAGCCGCAACCCGACCGAGCTCCCCCGGCGCACTCAGCGCATCGATGCTGAGCACGGCCAGGGGAACCACGATGGAGGCGACAAACAGAGCGCCGAGCGCCGCGAAGGGCAGGGTGACCCGGCGCTGGCGCGCAGGCTGGAGCCGGCGCGTGCGCTGCGTCATCGCTGTCGAAAGCCTTCGGACTGTAGCCGCTCAGCCGGAGCCCCAGGGCCGCACGCTATTGCGCAACGAGGCGGGCATGTGGTTCATGCCCTGCGCCCAGGGATGGCCGAAGGTGCCGAAACCGCTCTGGGCCATGATCCTGCGGCCCTTGGGTCCCATGAGAAATTTGATGTATTCCTGCCCGAGCTTGGTGCTGGGCGCGTTCTCCGGGATGGTGACCCCATAGATCAGCGGCGCACCGTGCAACACGCCCTTGGATGTGTGGGCAACGCCGTGTTTGTAGTACGCGGCGTCCGCGGGCTGGCTGAGGTTGATGCGGTTGGGCAGCTTCACGTAACGCAGGTGATGGGACTTGGCCGACGAGCTGTAGATGGCCAGGTAATCGATCTGCCCGGTCTGCAACGCCGAGATCAGAGAGGTTTCGGTGTCGCGCATGGCGCTCTTGGGAGCGTTGGCGAGCACCTGTTTCTTCAGACCCGGGTCGTGATAGTAGCGGGACGCGAGGCTGAGCATCTGCAGGAACTGATAGCCCGACGGATCCGTGTCGGGGTTGGATCGCCCGATTACCACGCCGGGTTGGGAAACCACCTTGTACCAGTCGTGGGGGCCGATGTGGTCGGCGCCCTTGCTGTGTGACGTATAGGCCAGGGTGGCGGCGTTGGAAGCGAAGCCGATGTACCAATTGGCCAGATGGGCTTTCCCGAGTACCCGGGGGATCACCCCGTAGGCGGCCGCCGCGTAGACGTCGGCGTGCTGATGCAGGTTGGCGATGCGCCGGGCCATCATCACGCTGCCGCCGAATTCGCCCTGCACGGTGACGCCCGGGTGGGCTTGCTCGAAAGCCCGATCGATGCGGTGGAAGGGCACGGCAAGAGTGCCGGCCGCGTACACGGTCAAGGTGGAAGCGCCCGCGGCGCTCGCTGTCAGCGCCAGGCCGAGGCCCAAAGCCGCAGCTGACAGAGGTACGGGGAGCAATCTGGTCTTGTCCATTGCGCAGTATCCTTGTGTTTTGATTGGTTTGCTACCGCCTGGTTGGACCTCCCGTGGTACGGCAGGTTGCGGGGTAGAGGTTATGCAAGAGCGCCCAGCCTGCAGGCGCAATGCGATTGTTCGGCCCGGCCAGCATGCCATAGCTGCCGGGCGACGGTCGAGAAGACGGAGGCCGCCATGGAGCGTCCCCGGGAATCATGAAAACTTTACGTTGGCGACTGGGCCACCAGCCCGGGCGGCAATACCCGCGGCGAGCGTGTCAGGCGCCGATGGCGGCGGGCGCAGTACCTCGACAACAGCTCGTCGTGCCCTCATTCAAAGGCGCTCTGAGGGCGAAGCATGCAGCGCCGGGGGTGCGAAAAAGCGCCCCTGTCCCAGGTCGACGCCCAGTTCCCGCATGTGGTCTGCGGTGGCCGCATCCTCGATCCCCTCGGCGAGCGTCACCAGCTGAAGTTCACGGGCGATGTAACGGATGCTCCGGATGACGGCCCGGGCCTTCGTGATGGTGGGTGCCTGGCGCACCAGTCGGCCTTCGATCTTGAGGAAATGGATCGGCAGGTCCACCAGATATCGGAACGACGAATAGCCGCTGCCGAAATCGTCTATGGCGAGGCGCACGCCCTGGTCCACCAGCGGTTGCAGCATCTCCAGGGCCTGGTGGGAGTCGATGAAATCCCGTTCCGTGATTTCCACGACTACCGGGTGTTCGCCGGGACCGCAGGCCGATTGCTGTTCGCGGAGCAACGCTGTCAGGGCGTTCATCATTTCGCGCTGTCGCAGCAGGCCCGCTGAGACGTTGATGAAATGGAGCAGATGCACACCGCACTGAACCTGCTCCTGGCAGTGGCGGAGCGCAGATCGGAACATGCTGTAGTCGATGCGATGTATCAGGTGGCGCAGGCTGGCCACCTCGATGAATTCCTCGGCGTCGATGATGCCCTGATGTCCGGCGTCGTTGGCGATCAGTCGGGCCAGCGCCTGGTAGCCGATTGTCTTGCCGGTGCGTAGATCGACGATCGCCTGGTAGGCGGGCTGCAGGCCGTGTGACTGAAGAGCGGTTTCGATTCTGGACGCCATGGTGTAGATGCGACGGCCCCGCGCGGTCGGACGCTGCACGCGATTGCGGCCGGTGTCCTTCGCTTCATACAGAGCCGCGTCCGCAATGCCGAGCAGCTGTCTCGGTTCCAGCTCGTCCAGCGGGTAGCAGGCCAGCCCCCCGCTGATGCTCAATTGCAAGGCGCGCCGCTCTTCGATCATGAACGTCCTGGAGCTGACTTCCCTGCGCGCGCGGTCCGCGATTGCCATGGCCTCGTCGGCTTCGGTGTCGGGGAGCAGAATAAGGAACTCCTCGCCGCCCCAACGACCGACCCAATCGCCGTGGCGGACGGCGCCGGTGAGCAGTTGCGCGACCTGAGCGAGGATCGCATCCCCGGCCTGGTGTCCATAGTGGTCGTTGACGGTCTTGAACTGGTCCAGGTCGATCAACAGAATCGCGTAGGGCAGCTGTTCGCGCTCGGCGCGCGCGTGGATGTGATCGAGGGCCGCCTGTATGGCCGGTCGGTTCAACAGGCCGGTCAAATCATCGTATTCCGCCGCCTCCCGCAACCGCGAGCGCAGCGTGACTTGTTCGAGCAATGCCCCGGCGACCTTGCCGAACAGGTTCAACGGCTCGGTGCCCACCCGTTCAAAATAATTGCTGCGGTCGACGGTAACGCCGAAGCCGCCGGAAAGGACTTCCGACGCCTCGAGACGAAAACACATGAGTTGTTGGCCCTGGAGCATTTGAGGGGCGAGACAGTCGGCCAAATCATCCACCCGCCTGGCCGACAGCACCGCCTGGGGGACTGCCCCCGCCGCATACAAGGCACCGATCCTCCCTCGGTCGTCAGAGGAGTCGAAGGTGTAGAGCCAGGCGGCGAGGATATGCGGTGAGGCGCGCACCAGTGTCTCGCAGACGCCCTGCAGCACCAGTGCCGGGTCCTGACGCTGGGCCAGTTCCGCGGTGGCGCTGAACAGTGTGGTCTGCAGCAGTTCGCGCTCCACCGCCGGAGCAAGGTCCGCAAGCGGCTGTCCATATTCCGTGCTCATAGTGCAAGTATAGAAGTGGCCCGGCCGCGTGCACCGGCCGGCGGCGCTTGACCTTCATCAAGGCTAAGTGAACGCCGCCGCGTCATGCTTCCCGCCAACAGCCCGGCCCCGTGTCGCTCGCTGCATTTTACCCGCGCGACAGTGCGGTTTATCAGTCATCCAGTAAGGAGGCAATCATGTCCGAAGCGCACCCAGCCTACATGAGCCGGCGCGGCTTGTTTCGCCACGTGGGCGCCGGCACGGCCGCCCTCGCCCTAGGCAGTCTGGTGCTGCCGCTGCGCACCGCCAGCGCGGAAGAACACACCACCCGGGACAACGGTACCGCCGGCGTCAAAAAGGGTAAGCCTGTGGTGGGAGACCCGACCGCGCTTCCCGGGCCGATCCACCGCCGGCACAGCGTACACCACGACATCAAGCTGACCGTGGACGAACACTACGCTGAAATCTCTCCGGGCGCGTTGTTCCGCTTCTGCACCTTCGATGGCCGCATACCCGGTCCGATGATCCGGGTGCGGGAAGGCGACACGGTCAGCTTCACGCTGGAGAACCCTACCGGCAATCTGCTCATGCACAACGTGGACATGCACGCGGTGTACGGCAGTGGCGGCGGGGCGCCGGCGACGCTGGTGGCTCCCGGGCAAAGCAAGACCGAGCACTTCAGGGCGATGTATCCCGGCGCGTTCATCTACCACTGCGCGGTGGTGCCCAACATGGACATGCACATCAGCAGCGGCATGTACGGCATGATTCTGGTGGAGCCGAAGGACGGGCTGCCCAGGGTGGACCGTGAGTTCTACCTCGGTCAGAACGAGGTCTACACCGACAAGCGGTTCGGGGCGGAGGGGGTCCATCAGTTCGACTGGCAGCGCCTGGCTGCCGAAGACCCGACCTATGTGCTGTTCAACGGCGGCGCAGCAGCACTGACGCCGCGGCGCGCCGGTGCCATGAAGGCCAAGGTGGGCGAAACCGTGCGCGTGTTCATGGTGAACGGCGGTCCCAACCTGACCAGCAGTTTCCACCCGATCGGCAACGTGTGGGCCGAGGCCTGGCCCCAGGGCGCCGTCGTGAACGATCCGCTGCGTTACATACAGACCCAGTCGGTTCCTCCCGGCAGTACGTTCGTCGGCCACATGAAACTGCCGGTCCCGGAGACGGTGAAGTTGGTCGACCACGCATTGACCCGCGTGATGCGCAAGGGATTGCTGGCGGAAATCAGCGTGGAGGGTGCCGCCAACCCGGACATCTTCCGTTCGTGAGGGCCACTGCAGCCCGCCCTCGGGACGCCGGCCTGCCATGGGGCGTCCTGCGGGCGTCAACGGCGGGCTGCAGAATCCCGGATGCCGCGACCGGGCGGGGGAGTGGCATCCCCGGGGCCGCAGCGCGCCCGGCGCGGGTGCATCGCAGCCGCGGCGCACGGGCGATGCCACCCGCGCACTAGGCGGCGGCAGCCGGCTCGTCTTTCTCCGTCCCTTCAACCGGGGCGAGAATATCGGCCAGAGTGACGTTATCCAGAAAGTGGTCGATGTGGACATTGAGCCTGTCCAGCAGGTGCTGGTGGGGTTCGTCCATGTAGGCTTTGCGCTGCGGATTCACCGCACGCGCCACTTGAGCAAGCGTGATCTGTGAGGATGCGCGACTGAGGCGATATCCCCCGTCGGGCCCGCGCTGAGACACGACCAGACTCGCTTCCCGCAGCTGCTTGAACAACTGTTCCAGGTAAGAGACGGAGATGCGAATCCGTCCGGACAAGCCTGAAAGTGCGACCAGGGGCGCTTCCTCTATGGGCTGGTCCTCCTTCTGTTGCGATGCCAGGACGAGCATGGACATCAAGGCATGTTGGGTTTGAGGCGATAGCTTCATGACATGGCTCTCCGGTTCTTTCGGTACTTGATCGACGAAAAGAGCGCAGCACGACAGATGACTTCGAGGCCGCGTGGTGGTCGCAAAGAGCGGCTCCCGGTGCCGCACCGAACGGCGGTGGGCCGTGATGCTCCCACACCCCTTGCCCATCCCTGGGCTCGGCCTGTTCCCTGTGTGGCTTGGGTTCCTGCCCGGCGGCGCCTTCCCTGATTCCCTGCCAGTCACCACCTTCCGGGTGGTAGGTGAGAACACGCTGGAGCGATCCGTTGCGATCCTTCGCCTGACCTGCGTCCGCTTCCTCGGAACGAACGGCAGAGGGGGTAGCCGGATCGGCCTCAACATGTTCTGCACAGGCAGGGAGCAACAGCCGTGCCAGCATGGTAGGCGTACAGGGAATCAATGACTTACGGACGAACGGGAAAGAGCATTCGTCGTCTTTTGGCAACGTGCGATTGCGGCCAAAGCGGAAAGCCCCCGGTCTCAATGGGTTGCCCGCGTCGCTTTAAAGCGACAGACGACCAACGGGACCCCACAGTGACCCACCGATAGTGACGGCACCCCGGGGCTCGCGTGTCCAGGGCGGGGAGCACTCCGGCTTCGACCGCAGCTCCGGCCGTTTCGGAGCCCGCCCACGATTTGATCCCGGGGAGCCGATCCACTAACATTCAAACAATTGTTCAGATGTATGCTTTTTTGCTGCAGCCCGGAGCGCGGACCGATGGCCACCAAATCCAGGATGTCCCGGATCCCCTGTCCCCCGGCGGCGGAGCCCTCCCTCGCACAGGCCGAGGAGTTGGCGGGTATGTTCCATCTGCTCGGTGACGTGAACCGCTTGCGGCTGATCTGTGCATGCATGGATCAGGCGGTGTGCGTGCAGGATCTGGCGGACCGCTTCGGGCTGTCACCCTCGCTGGTCAGTCATAACCTGCGACTGCTCAAGGCGGCCCGGCTCATGCGCGCACAACGGCGGGGCAAGCAGGTGTTCTACACCGTCGATGACGACCACGTGCGCACCGTGCTGCGGGACATGACGACCCACGCGGCCGAGCCCGCGGGCGATACCGATTGAGCGGGCCGACATCTCCGGCGCCGGACCGGCCCGAACCCTGACGCGGAACCATCCACAGAACAGTGAACAGCAAAGGGATCCTCCCTATGGCACACACCCACGCGGACCACAACGAGGGTAAGGACCATTCCCACGGCCACGGACCCGGTCATGACCATCACCATTCCCACGGGATCTCCGTCGATGCGGACCGGCGTTATCTGAGCATCGCCCTGGGGTTGCTGTTGGCATTCATGGCGGGCGAGGTGGTGGTCGGACTCATGGCTTCTTCCCTGGCGTTGATCTCCGACGCCGGCCACATGCTCACCGATGCCGGCGCCATCGCCATGTCCCTGGTTGTGATGCGACTGTCCCAGCGACCCGCGGGCGGCAATTTCACCTTCGGACTCAAACGCGCTGAGATATTCAGCGCCCAGATAAACGGCATCACGCTGGTCGCCCTGGCCGGCTGGTTCGTCATCGAAGGCGTACGCCGCCTGATCTGGCCGCCTGCCGTGGAAGGGCTGCTGGTCACCTGGGTGGCGTTGGTGGGCATTGTCGTCAATCTGCTGGCCACCTGGGCGATCAGCAAGGCCAACCGGGAGAGCCTGAACGTGGAGGGCAGTTTCCGGCATATGCTGACCGACCTGTACGCGTTCATCGCCACCGCCGTAGCGGGCGCCCTGATGTATTGGACGCATATATTCCGTCTCGATGCGGTGGTCGCCCTGCTGGTGGCCGGCTTGATGCTGCGGGCGGGAAGCGGGCTGCTCAAGGAGTCGGGCCGGATCTTCCTGGAAGCCGCGCCGAGAGGCGTGGACCCGGAAGCCATCGGACAGGCCATGGCGGCCGACGCCGAGGTGCGCGAGGTCCACGATCTGCATGTCTGGGAAGTGACGTCCGGCTTTCCGGCGTTGTCGGCGCACGTGCTGGTGAGCAACCACCCGATCTGTCGAGGCGAATGCCATGCGGTGCGCGAGCGCCTGGAATCGCTACTGGACAGGCGTTTTCATATCACCCATACCACCCTGCAGGTGGACCATCACCGTCCCGAATACCATGTGCCGGCCCACGAAGTGCAAAGTGCGCTGCCGAGCGCGAGGGCAGGGTGATCGGCGTCAGGGCAACAGGTGGTTCAGACCCACGGCAAGGACCAACGCAACCGCGACAACGCCTACGGCGTAGGCCACCGCGGTGCGGCGTCCCATCTGCTGGCCCACCGGCCCCAACGTAGCCACGTTGGTGCCCACGCCCGCAATCAACAGCAGCATGGCATTGCCGGCGCCCAGACCCTTGCTGCGCAGGGCGTGGATCCATGGCAAGGAGCCGAGGCTGTCGGTGTAGATCAGGCCGGCGATCACCACCGCGGCGGCCAATCCCGCCAGGTCGGCCCCCGTTCCGTAGCGTGCCACCCAGTGAGTGGGCAGAAATTCCTTGACCAGTGCCCCCAGCACCGCGCCTGCCAGGATCCAGGGCGCCAGCTCGCGCAGCAGGCCGAGGGCCGTGCGCAGTGCCTGACGCAGTTTGTCCACAGGATGGGAAAAATCCCACCAGCCCTGTGCTTCGGTGGCCGATGCCGGTTCATGGCAGGAGCTGCAGCCGCAGGTCTGCGTTTGGGCCGCAGTCCCCGTTTCCGGCACCGTGTCAGCCGGTGCAACCAGATCCACCAGCAGGCCGGTGGCCGTGCCCACCAGCACCCCGCACAGGGCGATGGCGCCGGCCAGAGACCATCCCAGGAACACGGCCAAGGCGATCACGCCGTACCAGTTGAACCAGGGTGTGGCGATCAGGAAAGCGCACGCCGGTCCGCGCCGACCGGTGGCCCGATACAGCTCGGTGGCCGTAGGGATGGCGGTGCAGCAGCACAGCGGAGTC